>NZ_JBHSQJ010000141.1:0-67055 GCF_042658505.1 Streptacidiphilus monticola
GCCCCCACGCCGCGTTGTCGGGCGCGCCCAAGTACATCCGGTACGAGGGCGACCCTCCGTCTTGCGATCTTCCCCCAGCCTTCGGCCGGGGGTGCCCCCACGCCGCGTTGTCGGGCGCGCCCAAGTACATCCGGTACGAGGGCGACCCTCCGTCTTGCGATCTTCCCCCAGCCTTCGGCCGGGGGTGCCCCCACCACCGGACACCGCAACCCGGTGAACCTGTCCGGACACGGCACTAGGGCCTGTGCTGCCTGGGTCGCGTGGCCGCCCACTCGCGTCCGAAGGCAGCCGCACCACCAACGGAACCGCAGAAGGGACCCACGCGTGGAGGAATTCAAGGTCGTGACCGCCGACGGGCGTTCGCTCTCCGCGGCCGCCTGGGGGGACCGGCACGGGGCGCCGGTCTTCCTGATCCATGGCACCCCCGGCAGCCGTCTCGGCCAACTGCCCGAGGAGCGGCGGCTCTACCGGCTGAACCTGCGGGTGATCACCTACGACCGGCCGGGCTACGGCCGTTCGGACCGCCACTCCGGACGACGGGTGAGCGACGCGGCCGAGGACGTCCGGGCCATCGCCGACCACATCGGCCTGGACCGCTTCGGCGTGGTCGGCCGCTCCGGCGGCGGGCCGCACGCCCTCGCCTGCGCCGCGCTGCTGCCGACGCGAGTGGCCCGGGCCGCCGCGCTGGTCAGCCTCGCGCCGCGGGACGCGGACGGCCTCTCCTGGTACCAGGGGATGACCGAGTCCAACATCAGCGCCTACAGCGCCGGGGAGCAGAGCCTCGACCTGCTGGTGCCCCTGCTGATGGCGCGGGTGCACGACATCCGGACGGACCCGCGCAAGCTGATCGCGGCCCTGCGCCACGAGCTGACGGCGGCGGATCTCAGCGTGATCGCGGACCCCGGGGTGCGGTCCAGCCTGACCCGCAACTACGCCGAGGCGCTGCGCTCCGGCGGCGAGGGCTGGATCGACGACCTGGTCGCCTTCTTGCAGCCCTGGGGCTTCGACCTGTCGGCGATCAGCTGCCCGGTGGAGCTGTGGCACGGCGAGGACGACGTGTTCTCACCGGTGGAGCACACCGTCTGGCTCGCCTCGCGGATCCCGACCTCACGGCTGCGGATCCAGTCCAAGGCGGCCCACTTCCACGCCTGGCGGGAGCTGCTGGACATCCTGTGCCGGGTCGCGCTCGACCCGGCACAGGAGACGGCGGGTTGACGTACCGTCAGGCCGGCACCAGTTCCAGGTCCCGGCCCATCCGGCGCCAGGCCCGGGCGTTGGTCACGGTGGGGTGGTCCTCCCCCAGCAGCCGGGTCAGCTGCTCGATCGCACGGGCCCGGAGCTCCTGCGCCTCGGCCCGCTGACCGCGGTCCCGCAGGGTGATGGCCAGGTTGACCATGCAGACCACGGCGTCGGGATGCTCGGCGCCGTAGCGGCGGGACAGGCCGGCGAGCACGTCCCGGCCCAGCTCCTCGGCGCGAGCCAGGTCACCGCCCTCGCCATAGGAGTTGGCGAGGTTGAGCGCAGCGCAGAGCGTGTAGGGATGGTCCTGGCCCAGCGTCCGGGACAGGGCCGAGGCGATGCGCTCACCGAGCACGACGGCCTCGGCGACCTGCCCGGTGTCCCGGAGGTAGATGCTCACGTTGTTGGCGCAGATCAGCGTGAACGGATGGTCCTCGCCCAGGTTCCGCAGGTAGGTCTGGTAGATCTCCTGGGCCGTGTCCCGGGCCGCCTCCTTGTCGCCTGCTGCCGAATAGTCGGCCGCCAGGTTCAGCGCACATGAGAGGGCGTCCGGCACCAGGGCGTTGTAGCGCTCGAGGTAGCGGTTGTATGTCTCCGTGGTCAGCCGCCTGGCCTCGCTCTGCTGGCCGGCCTTGCGCAGGGCCACGGCGAGGCTCTTGGTGTACCGCAGCGAGGGCAGGTCGGGTACCGGGATCGCGGTGTACTCCTCCCGGAACTCGTTGAGCAGGTTGACGGAGCCCCGGTAGTCACCGAGCGCGCGCAGGTCCTCGGCGAGGTTGGCCTTCGACGTCAGCGTGTAGGGGTGCAGCGGCCCGAGGACGTCGCTGCGCTTGTTGTAGACCTCCTCGTCGAGCAGCCGGGCCTCTTCGTAGTCGCCGTTGAAGCGCAGGTCGATGGCCAGGTTGTTGGCGAGGTTGAGGGCGCGAGGGTCGTCGTCGCCCAGTTCGTCGCGGAGCTTGCTGTAGGTGTCCCGGTCCAGGTCCAGAGCCTCCCGGAACCGGCCGAGGACTCGCAGGTCGGCACCGAGGTTGCCTGCGGTCTGCAGGGTCTGCGGGTGGTTCTCCCGCAGCGCCCGGCGCTGGCGTTCCAGCGTGTCCTCGTCGATGGCCAGGGACTCGTTGAACCGCCCCTGGCTGCGCAGCACGCTGCCGAGCTGGAAGCGGAGCTGCAGCGTCTGCCGGTCGTCCTCACCGAGCTTGGCGGTCCATGCGCTGTCCAGGCGGCGGCCCAGCTCCTCGGCGCGGTCCAGCTCGCCGCGTTTCCACAGGTAGCGCACGCGGTCGATGAGCAGCTGCCGGGTGTCCGGCTCGTCGCAGTTCTCGGCCTCGGAGGGCCCCAGGTGGGGCCAGATCAGTTCGAACTGCGGCCAGTTGGTGGGGTCGTCCGTGTCGCCGACGTCGGGGCGGGCGCCCACCAGGATGCGGTGCACCTCGTGGATGTTGCGCTGGTACTCCTCGTCCGTCATCTCGGCGCGGATGACCGCCTGGACCATGCGGTGCACTTGGAAGGTGCTGCTGCTGTTGTCCACCCGGGCCAGGCCGTAACGACCGATCGCCCGCAGCAGCTTGCCCATCATGTACTTGTCGCGCAGGTCGTCGTCGTAGGGGACGAGCGACTCGATCATCTGGTCGGTGTAGACCAGGCTGCGGGAGATCGAGTCGGGCGCGAAGAAGGCCCACAGTTCGAGCAGCCGGGCCGCAGCCGGGGACTGTTGCCGCAGCCGCGAGATGGAGACCCGCCAGGTGGCGCTGAAGTTGGAGGGGTAGTCGGTCGGTTCGGCGGCCGAGAGCACGCCCACGGCCTCCTGCTGGAGCTGCTCCACGTAGGTGTCCACCGGGATGCCTGTGGTCTCCAGCCAGGCGGTGGCGATCTCGACCGCCAGGGGCAGGTCCCCGACGGCCTCGGCCACCCGGTTGGCGTCGCCGCGGCTCAGCCCCGGTACGCGGCGGCAGAGATGGTCGATGCTCTCCTCACGCCGGAAGATGTCGACCTCGAGCGCCTCGGCGTGCCCCGACCACGCCTGGTTGCGCGAGGTCACCAGGACGTCGCCCGGGCCCCCGGGGAAGTAGCGCACCACCGAGGACGGGTCGTCGGCGTTGTCGAAGATCAGCAGCCAGCGCCGGGCCTTGGGGTGCGTGCCCAGCCGCAGCGTCTCCTTCACCAACTCGGCGTTCTCCGCCGCGTTCTCACCGACCCTCAGTCCGAGCCGGGTGCCCAGCTCGGTGAGCGAGACCGCGACCTGCTCGGGCTGCTCGGCGTCGATCCACCAGACCGCGTCGTAGTCGGCCATGAAACGGTAGGCGTACTCCAGCGCGACCTGGGTCTTGCCGACGCCGCCGAGGCCGTAGAGGGTCTGCGGCGTGGGCAGCACCACCGTGGAGCGGCGATCCCGCTGCTGGTCCCGGAGTTGGTCACGGAGCCGGTCCAGCACACCGGCTCGGCCGGTGAAGGACGGGTTGCGGACCCGCAGGTTCCAGATGCTCGGGCGGAGCCCCGGGAAGCGCGGGCCCTCGCCGGGAACCGGCTCGGGACCCGAATCGAGGCGGTTGACGGCGCGCAGCAGAGCCAGCCGCGCCTCCGCCTCCTCCAGGCGGGCCAGGTCGACAAGGTTGCTGTTGGCGTACTGCCCGGTGGGCCGGGCGTCGCCGACGCGCACCGGTATCAGCTCCGCCTGCGGCTCGGGCCGGTCGCCGCCGAGGATGTCCCGGGCCATCCGGGCCTGGGTGGCCCGGGCGTAGGAGGCGGACCAGACCGCGACGGTACGGGTGACGGCCTCGCGCACGCGCTCCGAGTCGATCCGCGGTGCCGTGCCCAACTCCCTTGGGATGACCCGAAGTCCGGACCGGGTGAGGTTCCACTCGATCCACTCCGCCCACATCCGGTCCTCCGAGGCGTAGGAGAGGATCACGTCCTCGCGGGCAGCGGGCCGCGGGCGGGTGAACAGGTCGCTGTACTGGAGGCGGATGTCCTCGTCCATCGGCGGGAGGCCGAGCACCCGGTCCTGGGTGAGGGCGCCGACCAGCCGCTCGACCGCGGAGAGCATGGAGGTGGGCGAACCCGGCTTGTCCCCGAACGGGGCGAGGATCTCCTCGTAGGCGTAGAAGGGCTGGTAGGGGATCTCCACGGAGTCCCAGTAATGGTCCCGGGCCGCGTCGGTGAGGCCCTGCGGCAGACCGCCGAAGCGCTTGCGGGCGAGTGCGCGGCCGGCGTCGGCCTTGACCTTCTCGCCGTCGTCGATGCGCATGGCCACGGGCAACACCCGGATGCCGCGGTTGTAGTGGCGTTCGACGATCTTCCGGGCGATCTCCGCGGCGCCCTCGATGCTCTGGTTGCTCAGCGTGAAGCAGACCACGAGGTCATGGGGCATCTCGACGGTGCAGATCTCCTGGATGTCGGAGAGGCCGGTACGGCTGTCGATCAACACGTAGTCGTAGTGCCGCTGCATGTCCTGCCGCAGCGCCCGGAAGAACTCGCCGCCCTTCAGGCGGCTGTAGAAGTCCTCCCAGTTGATGTTGGCGACGGTGGCCGCGTAGTCGCTGTGCGCCTGGCCGGCGGGCAGGAAGTCCAGGCATCCGCCGCCCGGGAAGCCGCCCCAGTTGAGGGACAGCACGTGCGGACGGACCCGCGCCGCGTCGGCGATCCACGAGGGGCTCAACTCCTCGCGTTCCAGCGCCTCTTCGCGGTAGTCGTGGATCAGGTCGATGACGCCGGTCGAAGCGTCCAGGGCGGTCTGGTCCAGGAAGGGATGGAAGAACCGGGAGAGTCCCGGCGCCTCCAGGTCCCAGTCCACCGCCAGGACCCGGTAGCCGTTCGCCGCCAGGATCCAGGCGCTGTTGGCAAGGGACATGGTGCGGCCGGTGCCGCCCTTGTAGGAGTAGAAGGTGATGATCCGGCCGTCCCGGGGGGCGTCTCCTCCCCCGGCCTCCGGACCGTCCCCTCCGGACGGCGCTCCCGACAACAGGTCGCTCATTGGGTCCCTCCCCCAGGGCCAGTGGGTGTCGATCCGGCGCTCGCAGGTGGATCGGCCGGTTCGTGCAACTGCAGTGGAACGACAGGAGCGCGGCCCGTCGGCGGCGACTCCGTGGAGTCCGGCGGCCGCGACCGTTCCGCCTGGAGGGCTCCGCGTTCAGTGGCGTCCCGGAGCGTCGGCTTCGCCCGGGCCTGCGGATCGGGCTGCTGCTGCGGCGCGGGCGGCAGGTGCAGGTCCTCGAAGGCATGCATGGCCTGCAGCGCGGCCCGCGGCAGCGCGTTCTCGAACTCTTCGAGGGAGGCCAGGGTGTCCGTGCCCGGAATCCTCCTACGGTCCCCGCGCAGGTGGTACAGGACGTCATCGGCCATCCGCCGGAGCCGGACCCCGTTGGCGGCACACTCGGGGTCGCCCGGGTTCCACGGCTCCATCAGCCCGACCCACGAGGGGTTGCTTTCGTCGAACCGCTCGAGCAGCGCCCGGCGTTCGTCGTTGAGCAGCGCCCAGCGGTCCAGCAGCAGCAGACCCGGCGCCTCCGGCGGCTCGCCGTCGAGCGCCCTGGCCGCCTCGGCCTCGAAGTCGTGGACGGTCGCGTGGAACTCCCACTGGCGGGCGATCGCGGCGGCCCTCTTTGCCAGGCTGCTGTCGGCGTTGTCGCCGTAGGGCTGCCAGTCGACCTGATTGACGCCGTAGCTGTCCGGCGAGCGTCCCTCCGGGAGGTTCTTGCGGTCGCAGGCGAGCACGGATATCCGCAGCTGCCGGCGGCGGGTGGGCGGGTCGAAGGCACTGGGCAGGTCCTGGAAGTCCCTCCGGCCGCCCAGCTTGATCATGGTGTCCTCGGCCACCTGGACGATGCGCTGCGCCAGCCGGTGCACCGCCAGCTCGTACTGGACCCGGAAGTAACGCACCTTCAGCAGCGTCTGCAGCCCCTCGGTCAGGTACTCCTCGCCGAAATCGCGGTGGTCGAACTGGAGGGCGCGGGCGACGCCGGGCAGCGAGTCCTGGTGCACCACCACCCACTGCACCGGCACCACGCCGGTGATGTGACCGCTGCTGCGGTTCTTCGGCAGCACCTCGCGGGAGGCGAAGGCGGCCCACTCCTGGCCGCAGGCCTGGCTGCGGAAGTAGCGGGGCGAGTAGAGCGGCACGAAGACGCGGCAGTGGGCCAGCGCCTCGGTGATCCGTCCCGACCAGCCCTCACCGAGGTTGAGGCCACGGTCCATGAACCCGGGCGGCTCCCCCTCCTCCAGGCCGGCGAGCTCGGTCACGGCCTCGCACAGGTCCCGGAAGAGCTGGTCCTCCCAGTGGCTGGCCGCCGTGTTGGGGCGGCCGGCGCCTCGGGGCGAGTGTGCGTAGCTGAGAAAGAAGAACGGCCGGGGGATGTCCTCGTCCCAACTCCCCTGGTCACTCACCCGTACCCCCGCCCGGTAGCGCAACGCCTGTAGAAGAGATGGAACCTTCCCCGGCAGTTCGCGTCAACACCCGCTCAGGACGGGACTCCTGACGCCCAGTCGGATTTCCAGCGCGGCGTCCACCGCTTCACGCAGCGGCACCACCATCGACGGCGCGGCGCCGACCTTCCCCTCGACCACCTCCACCCGCTCCCGCACCTGCTCCCCGAGGGCCGCGAAGTGGCCGTCCCGCAGGTCCAGGTCGCGGAAGCGCACCCAGCGGCTTCGGCCGCGACGCCCGCGCACCTTGCAGGAGTAGGAGCGCGCCGGCAGCTCCGGCCGGACGTAGTCGGCGAGATGGAACGGCGTGTAGCGGTCGAAGCCGACGCCGATCAGCAGACTGCGTGCGCCGAGTTCGTAGAGGCGTCCGAGCGGCGAGTCCGGACCGAGGTGCTGCTCGATCGGATGGTTCCGGGTGATCTGCTCGGCCAGCGGCCCGAGGGCGGCGAAGGAGGTCTGCGGGTGGCTGCTGCGCAACGCCCCCGGGTGGGAGCGCACCGCCTCGGAGAGCCGCCCCAGGGAGGGGGAGACGGGCGTCAGCCGCCGGTCGAAGGCCGGCATGGACCGTCGGTATCGCTCCCGCTGCGCGAGGCCCAGACCCTCGGTCGCCCGCCGGTATGCGGGGGAACTGATCGAGTTCTCCGGGGTCGCCGCGTACGCGACGAGGGTCCCGGTCGGGCCAAGCACCCGGAGCAGGGCCGCCAGCAGCGCGTCGGCGCCGCCGTCGATCCAGCCGACCGAGGAGAGCGAGGCGTGCACCATCAGCAGCTCACCGGGGCACACCCCCAGGAACAGCAAGTCCTCGACCAGGCTCTCCTCGTGAACCACCGTCAGCCCCCGGATCTCCGCGCCACGGCGTCCGCCGCCGAGCGCGACCCCGCCTCGCGCACCCAGGGCTCCACGGTAGCGCGCATCGCGGCGACGAACCGCTCACCCGACGGAGTCAGGGTGCCCGATCCGGCCATGACGAGGATCGCCTCGTGCGTGTGCCCGAGCCAGGTGGTGAACTGCTCCCAGGCGTGCTCCGCCTGCTCCGTCCGCCCCTCGTCGCTCAGCGAGCGATGCCGGGCGCGCCAGAACTCGACGACCGCGATGTGCGCGTACGCGCCCTGGAACAGCCCCTCGAAGGGCCGCAGGTCGGGCCGCCAGGGGGCCCGGTAGCGGCGCGGGTCTTGCCGGTCGAAGAGGTCGTGGAGGTCGAACACCGCGCCCAGCTTGACGTGCTGGAACTCGTGCACCAGGAGCAGGGCCAGCTGTTCCGGGGCCGGTGGCAGAGCGGCGCCGACGACGCCGAAGGCGTCCCGGGCGGCTGCGCTGACCGCGCGCCCGTCAGGGCTCGGACGCAGCGGGGTCACCGCAGTCAGGCCCTGGCGCAGGCCCTCGGCATAGCCGGGGAGTTCACGGCAGACCAGCTCCCAGGCGGCCTGCAACGCCTCGCCCCAGCCGGCAGTGTCCCGTGCGTCGCCGGGCTCGGCCGCCTGCCAGCAGTCCAGGGCCCGTTCCGGGTCCCGGTCCTCCAGCGCGACGGTCCACGGGAGCGCGTCGCCGGAGGCGGCGAGGGTCCACTGCGGGCGCGGCTCCCAGCGCCCTTCGGCATCCGTCGGCGCGGGACCCGGCGCCGGCCGCTCGACCCGGTGCCAGACCGGCCCGGACTCGACGGTGAAACCCTGCTTGTCGACCGTGACCGTGGCGGTCGGCGCGGCCTCGCCGCCCAGCCGCAGCAGGCCCAGCCCCGGCAGCCGGAGCACCCCGTGGTCCCGCAGCGGCACCTCCAGCGTGGCGTCGATCCCCGCCGACACCGCTGCCCCGGCGGCCAGTTCGGCCACGCCGGCCAGGGCGTCGGACGCCGCCTCGTCCGTCCGACCGCCCTCGGCCGCCCGGAGCACCCGCACCGCCCACGGGCGGAGGTAGGGGTGGAGCAGGGCCTGGTCCAACGCGCCCGGAGCCTCCCGGTCCAGACGGGTCGTCAACTGCCAGGCGTCGCTGACGTCGAGCTCCGGGACACGGTCCACCAGCCGGTCGAGCAGCTGGCGGTTGACCTCCAGTTGGGCGTCCCGCAGGGCGGTGACGGCGGCGGCGCCGCCGTGGCCGGTGGCGAGTTCGTCCAGCAGGGCCTCGGGCAGCAGCGGCCCGTCCGCGTCGGCGCCGTTCATACCGATGCCTTCCTTGATGCGATGGATCACGCTGAACAGGTCCTGGCAGTAGACGCTCGGATGGTCGAATCCGGCCGTGCCGTCGGCCTCGGTGCGGTACCGGTGGGCGTACAGGCCTCCGCCGCAGGAGCGCACCACCGGGCAGGCCCGGCACTCCCGGGCCAGTCCGGCAAGTCCGAGTTGACGGCTGATCAGCCCGGGATGCTCCGCGGCCTCGTCCAGGCTGTGCCGGAAGACGTCGTAACCGGTGGCGGGGGCGCCGTCGTAGGCGGTCTTCAGCGAGTCGGCCTGCTCCAGCGTGCCGTCGGTCTCGACGACGAGGAGGTCCGCGGGCGCCAGCCCCAGGGACTCGGTGAGACTGCCGCCTCCGGCCAGGGTGCTGTGCACGGAGTCGAAGAAGCGGACCGGGAAGGGGCGGCCTTCGCCGTCCCAACGGGAGTGGACCCGCATCAGCCAGTCGGCGTAGGGGGTCTCCGAGCCCTCGGGTCGCAACGGTGGCTCTTCCCACGTCGCGTGGGGCAGCAGGAAGTCGACCCGCGGCGGATGCAGCGCGGCCAGTGCGTCGTAGACGGCTGCCGGATCGTTGCGGACGTCGATGGTGCAGAGGAGGCCGGCGAAGAGGCGACGGTGACGGGGCTGGTTCAGCAGCTCGACCGCGCGGATCACGCGCGCGTAGCTGCTGCGCCCGTCGGCGTAGCGCCGATGCAGGTCGTTGGCGGTTTTGTCGCCGTCAAGTGAGATGCCGACGTGGATGTCGAACTGGTGGAAGAGGTCGAGCAGGCTCTCGTTGAGGGTGACCCCGTTGGTGTGGATCCGCAGGTCGAGAGCGCAGACGCCGTCGAGTGCGCGGTTCAGCGCCACCGCCGCCGCGCGCAGCCGGGTACGCCCGGCCAGCAGTGGCTCCCCTCCGTGGAGGACCACATGGACGGTCTCGAGTCCGTGCGCCCGGGCATGCTCGGCGATGCGGTCCGCGGTGCGTTCCAGCACGTCTTCGGAGACGACCATGGGTCGGCGCTGCCAACTGGTGTCGGCGTGCTCGTAGACGTAGCAGTGATCGCAGGCGAGGTCGCACCTGCTGTGCATCTTCAGCACGAACTGCCGGAAGGCGACCGGGGCGGTCTCGATGTCCATGTCGATTCTGGGGGTGTCTGTGCCGTAGAACCGAGGAGGAGAAGCCCTGCCGCGTGTCAGATGGACGAGGTGAAGGCGGCGACGTCCAGTTTGGCGATGCCTGAGTCCGGAAGCACCCGGCTCAGCACGCGGTCGGCCGCGTCACCGCTGCGACGGGACAGCCGGGGCGCCGGGGCACCGGGCTGGGCATTCGGAGACGGCTGCTCCGCGGGCTTCTGGACGTGCTGCGTGTTCACGGTACCCCTCGTGGGCGTGAGTGCGGATGTGGGGCGATCACGGGGTTTCGGTTGACGAGCAATCGGCCTGGCCGTCGAAGAAGTAACCCCTGGAGTCGTCCGGAAAACGCCCTCAAACCTCTGCCCGATGGTGCAAGCAGCAAAGTATCAGCAGGTGTTCCCGTCTGCCCGTCAGCAGACATCCGGCGCGCCAGGCGGAGACTGGTCCCACGTGCCAGTGACCAGCGCCAATTCCACACCGGAAGCGAAGGGTCGTCTTCTTCTTTGCGAAGTTTTTTCCTTCCAATGGATTAGTCGCGTCCACGGGCGGGCTCACCAGGGCTGGAGCTCCAACGCCCGGTGCACACAAGCGCCCTGACGGACCGCCAGCACCTCCGGATGCTTCGCGCCCAGCAGCCGTTCCAGGCGCGGCAGGATCCGCCCCCGCAGCGCAGCCGCTTCGAGGCGGTGCCCGGTCCGTTCCAGCAGGGCCGACTGGTTCGCAGCGGCCAGCAGCCCATCCGGGTGATCCGGGCCGAGTCGGTCGGCCAGAGCCTCGGCGCAGGCCGCGAGCCGGTCCAGGGCCGGGGCGGGCTCCCCGGCGCCGGCGCGCAGCAGGGCGTGGTTCGACCAGGCCAGCGCGGTGCGGGGATTGGCCCATCCGAGCCGCCGCTCCAGCTGCTCCGCGTTTCGGCCGCTCCCGTCGCGCGCCCGTGCCAGGTCGCCCGGCCGTCCGCGGGCGCCGAGGAAGACGAAGAGGCCGTCCCGGGCGAGGAGCACGTCGGGGTGGTCCGCGCCCAGTTGCTCCGTCAGGGCGTCGACGGCGCCTTCGGCCGCCTCCAGCGCCCCGGTGGCGTCTCCGACCGACCAGCGGCAGGCCGCGACGGCCAGGGCCAGCCGGCAGTCCGCACTGTCCGTGGGGGGACGGCCGCCCACGGCCGTTCGCAGACTTCGCTGTGCCAGGGCCAGTCCCTGCCCCGGCTCGCCGCAGGCGCGCAGCGACTGGGCCAACTCGCAGGCCGCCCACAGCGACAGGCGGTGCTCAGGACCGTAGGCGGCGACCAGCGAGTCATGCACCGCCACCAGCCGGGATCGTGCCTCGTGCGGCCGCCCGAGGTCGCGCACCGCTCGGGCGAGACTGCCCAGGGACTGCAGACGCAGGGCGTGCCCGGTAGGCAGGTTGACGGACCGCCAGTCCAGCACCTCCTGGAACAGCCGGTGGGCCTGCGCGAACTCGCCGAGCAGGGAGTGGTCCACGGCCAGGTTGTTGAGCATCCGCATGGTCTGCTCATGGCCCCGGCCCACCTGCCGGACCAGTGCCTCCAGGGACGCCTGGTCCCGCTCGAGCGCCTCCGGGTAGCGCCCGGTGGCGCGCAGGCCCGCGGCGAGGCCCCCGGCCGTCAGCAGCGTGTGCACATGGTCCGGGCCGAAGCGACGCGACTGCTCCGCCAGGGTGGCGGCATCGATGGCGAGCGACTCGGCGTACCGGCCCTGGGCCCGTACCGCGTTCCCGAGTTCGGTGCGCAGCCGCAGCGTCCGCCAGTCCTCGTCCAGCGGCCTGGCGGCCCAGCGGCGGAGCAGCAGACGCGCCAACTCCTCGGCGGCGCCTGGCTCGCCGCGCCGCCACAGGTAGCGCACCCGGTCCACCAGCAGACTTCGCACGCCGGGGTCGTCGCAGCGGTCCGCCCCGGAAGGGAGCAGATGCGACCAGAGCCGGTCGAGGAACCTCCAGGAACCGTCGCTGTCCATGTCCGCGTCCAGCCGCCGGTAGTGCGCGGTGAGCAGCCGGTGCACCCGGTGGCGGCACTCCTGCAGCTCGGCCTGCTCCGTCCGGGCGAGCACGGCCGCGCCCACCGCGGCGTCGCAGCAGAGCAGCGCCTCGCCCTCCTCCCAGCGGACGAGGCCCAGGTCGTCCAGGATCCGGCACAGCGTGGGGAAGCTGCTCCAGCCCATCGTGTCCGGCTGCAACTCCTCCAGTTCCTGCATGAGTTCGTCATCCCGCAGCAGATCCTCGGGCAGCGGGGCGCCGCCCGCCGCCGCGCACAGCCGCAGCACCCGCAGCGCGGCGGGGGACCGGCGGGCCAGCTCGGCGAGCGCCAGACCGACGACTGCGGTGAGCTGTGCCGCCCGTCCGGCGCCGCGCAGTTCCGCGAGCAACCGGGCCGCGTCGAGCGCGGTGGCGGCCAGCAGCCGCCCGCACAGGTCCGTGCACCTGGCGTCCCCGGCCAGCAGGTGCACCAGCTCCCGGGCGTCGTCATCGACTGTCGGCAGCAGCGCGAGAGCGTCCTCGGCGGGGAGGGGGCCGAGCGTCAGCAGCGGAACATCCGCCGGCAGCCGGGCCAGGGCCTCCCACCGGCCGGTCAGCACCAGTCGTGCGCCGACAGCGGAGACCGCCGCCAGCACCTGGTCCGGCCGGACGACTCCGTCCACTATCAGGAGGACCTCGGTCGCCGCGCCCGCGGTGTGCAACTGCGGGACCCTGCGCCGCAGTTCCGCCAGCGCACCGCGCAGGGCCCCGTCCTCGGCGGCGGAGGCCCACCAGACGATCCGGGGGCCGGGCCGGTGGCGGTGCACGAACTCGCGGACGAGTTCCGTCGCTCCCGCCCCGGGCGCTCCGGTGACCGCGACCACCTGGTGTTCCGTCAGCAGTCGTGCGAGTTCCGTCAGTTCGCTGTCCCTTCCCCGGAACCGGGGGTTGCGGGAGGGAACCTGCCGGACCTCGGTTCCGGTGCCGGGGAAGGGGGCGGAGACCGGGGGCACGGACTCGTCCCCACGCTCCGGCAGCAGCGCCTGCAGCAGTTGCCGGGTCGCCGGAGCCTCCTCCAGGTGCACCAGGTCGACCACATCCTCCGGCGCGCCCTCCGGCGCGACGGCCCCGATCCGCACGCACACCGCCCCGGGCAGCCCGACCGGCTTCTGTCCTGCGACGGAGCGCAGCAGCGCCTCCGACAGCAGGACGACCGGTCGGCCTTGCAGCACAGCCTCCGCCTCGGCGTCCGGCCCGCAGACCTCGACCTGGGCGCCACCGGCGAGCAGCACCGCCTCGACCCATCGGGCCCAGGCCAGGTCGGCCGGCGCCGCGACGATCGTCAGCCTGGCGCCGGAGCCGGCGCGGCGGAGAGCGGACTGCAGGTAGCGACGACGCTCCGGCTCGGCCACGTGCGGCAAGCGGTGCACCGCTCCCGAGGTCAGCACCGCGGTGAGCCGCTCGCAGGCCGCCAGCAGCGCCTGCGGATCCCCCGGCTGGTCGCCGAAGACCGCCAGGATCTCCTCGAAGGCGTAGAAGGGCCGGTAGGGGAATTGGATCCGGGCCCAGTACTCGTCCCGGCTGCGGGCGTCCATTCCTTCGGGAAGCCCGGCGAAGCGGGACCTGGCCAGTGCGTGCCCGAGTCGATGCCGTTCGTGCTCGCTGCCGTCGATGCGCATGGGGACTGGGAGCACCCGCAGCGGTCGTCCGCCCGCACGCCGGGCCGCGAGCACCGCTCGGGCCACCGAGGCAGCCCCTTCGATGCCCTGGTCGCTGAGGGTGAAGCAGACCACGAGCGAGTCCGGGAGTTCGATGGTCCCGATCCCCGCGCTGTCCCCCAGCCCGGTGCGGCTGTCGACCAGCACGTGGTCATAGCCGCGGCGCAGGGCGCGTCCCAGCGCGGAGACGAAGGCCGGCCCGTGGCCGTCCGCATAGAAGGCGTTCCAGTCGAGGGAGTTGAGCATCTCGGTGTACTGGGCCTCGTCCGCCCGGCCGGCGCAGAGCAGGTCGAGCGTGCCCCTCCCCGGGAAGTGCGGCCAGTCGATCCGGAGGGCCCGGCTGCCGATGTCCGCGTGGTGCTCCGCGAGTTCCTCGACATCCCGGCGGGTCCAGGCGTGCTCGGCGACCACTCGGCGGAAGTCGGTGAGCGCGTCCAGCACCCCGGTGCGGTGGGCGAGTCGGTCCTCGTCGAGGAAGGGCCGGAAGAAGCGGTGCAGCCCGGGGGCTTCCAGGTCCCAGTCGACCGCCAGCACCCGCCGCCCGTTGGCGGCGAGCAGCCAGGCGATGTTGGCGAGCGCCAGCGACCGGCCGACGCCGCCCTTGTAGGAGTAGAACGTCCAGACCTCCCCCACCGCTCCCTCCGTTCTACGAGACCGAGTTGCCAGGCGGGACGGCGTGGAAGCGCGGCGGTCGGATCCGCTCCTCGGGGGCGAAGGCGCTTCGGACCTGGCCGAGCGGGACCGCCTCACCCTCGTGGATCACGGTGCCGAGGGCCACCTGCTTGATCCGCTCGGCGAGCAGGAAGACCGACTCGCGGCAGTCCCGTTTCATCGCCGGCCGCGCCATCAGTGCATACAGCCCCTGGGACCGGTAGCTGGCCGGGAAGTCCCCGTGGTCGTACTGGAGCCGGCGGGCCTGGACGGGCGTCTGCTCCAGCGGCGTGGGCACCCAGCGGACCGGAACGACGGCCCCGCCGGGAGACCGGTCGGCCCCGCCCCGGGGCTCGACGGTGCGGGCGCCGAAGACGGCCCACTCCCGGCCGCACATGTCGCTGGCGAAGTACCCGGGCGAGAGCAGTGCGACGAAGACCCGGCACTGGGCGAGCTGGCGGGAGAGCCAGGCCTCCCAGTCCTCGCCGAGCGCGATCCGACCGTCCATCATCCCGATCGGCACCGTGCCGATCGGCGGGCACAACTCGCCGAGATGGTCGCAGAGTTCGTCGAACAGGCGGCGCACCAGGCGAGTCGGGCGGCTGGTGCGCCGGTCCTCGTTCCGCAGCGCCGGTGCGTGCGCGTGGCTGAGGAAGAAGTACGGCCAGACGCGGTTCTCGCTGGTGGCGGCAGGCAGCATCGGTCCCCCGGCGTCGAACTGGGCGCGGTTCCCTCCCAGGAGGGTACCCGGACCGAAACCGCGTCACCCGCAAGGCAGTTCGTCAGGGGAACAGGCGCTCGACCCGCCATCCCTCCGGTGTCCGCACGAAGCGCAGCCGGTCGTGCAGCCGGTTCTGCCGGCCCTGCCAGAACTCCACCGCGTCCGGGACGACCCGGAAGCCGCCCCAGAACGGGGGCACCGGGACGCCCTCGCCCTCGGGATAGCGGGCCGCCAACTCCGCGTAGCGGGCCTCCAGTTCGGCCCGCGACGCGACCGGCGCGGACTGGTCGCTGGCCCAGGCGCCGAGGCGGGAGCCGTGCGGTCGGCTGCGGAAGTACGCCGCCGTCTCGTCCCGGCCGGTGCGCTCGGCCCGGCCGGAGACGATGACCTGACGGGCGATCGGGTGCCACGGGAAGAGCAGCGAGACGTAGGGGTTGGCCTCCAGCTCCCGGGCCTTGCGCGATCCGTAGTTGGTGTAGAAGACGAAGCCCCGCTCGTCGAACGCCTTGAGCAGCACCGTCCGCGAGCTCGGCCGGCCCTCGGCGTCGGCGGTGGAGACCACCATGGCGTTGGGCTCGTCGATGCCGGAGCGCTCCGCGTCGGTGAACCAGCGGGCGAACTGGTGCAGCGGGTCGGCGGCGAGGTCCTGCTCGAGCAGGCCGTCGGCGCGGTACTGGCGGCGCATGGCGCCGGGGTCCGGGACGGCGGGCAGGGCGTGGCGGTCGTCAGCGCGTTCGCCGGTGAGCTCCTCGGCGCGTTCGCCGCTGCGGTCGTCGGTGCGAGCGTCCGCGCGGACGTCGATGCGGTCATCTGTCTCGGGCACGTGCTCATCATCCCAGCCGTCACCAGCGCGAAGCTGGGAGTTTCCTAGCTCGACATGGAGATTCTCGACATCGAGAGAGTAGGGTCACCAGGTGATTCGCCCGGGCGTGCGGGGCATCACCGTCGTGGGCTCTGGCGCAATGCACCCAGTGCCTGCCAATCTGTCACCGCGTGCCACGCACACGCACCACAACCGCAGCACCACCCGCCGCGCAGACCGCGCGGCGGCCGAAGAGACTTAGAGCCGACTGGCCACTAGCCCTGTCGACGTCGATCAGAGGAGCCGCCTCATGTCCGACTTCGTGCCCGGACTCGAAGGAGTCGTAGCGTTCGAGACGGAGATCGCCGAACCCGACAAGGAGGGCGGCTCGCTCCGTTACCGCGGCGTGGACATCGAGGAACTCGTCGGCCACGTCTCCTTCGGCAACACCTGGGGCCTGCTGGTCGACGGCAAGTTCAACCCCGGCCTGCCGCCGGCCGAGCCCTTCCCGATCCCGGTCCACTCCGGCGACATCCGGGTGGACGTCCAGTCCGCGCTCGCGATGCTCGCACCGGTCTGGGGCCTCAAGCCGCTGCTGGACATCAGCGCCGAGCAGGCCCGCGACGACCTGGCCCGGGCGGCCGTGATGGCGCTGTCCTACGTCGCCCAGTCCGCGCGCGGCCAGGGCCTGCCGATGGTCCCGCAGAGCGAGATCGACAAGGCCGAGACCATCGTCGAGCGCTTCATGATCCGCTGGCGCGGCGAGCCGGACCCCAAGCACGTCAAGGCGGTTGACGCCTACTGGACCTCCGCGGCCGAGCACGGCATGAACGCCTCGACGTTCACCGCCCGCGTGATCGCCTCCACGGGTGCGGACGTCGCCGCGGCGCTGTCCGGCGCCGTGGGCGCGATGTCCGGCCCGCTGCACGGCGGTGCGCCGTCCCGGGTGCTGGGCATGATCGAGGAGATCGAGCGCAGCGGCGACGCCGTCGCCTACGTGAAGAAGGCGCTGGACAAGGGTGAGCGCCTGATGGGCTTCGGCCACCGCGTCTACCGCGCCGAGGACCCCCGCGCCCGGGTGCTGCGCCGGACGGCGCAGGAGCTCGACGCCCCGCGCTTCGAGGTGGCGGCGGCCCTGGAGAAGGCCGCGCTGGAGGAGCTGCACGCCCGCCGCCCCGACCGCGTGCTGGCCACGAACGTCGAGTTCTGGGCCGCCATCGTGCTGGACTTCGCCGAGGTCCCGGCGCACATGTTCACCTCGATGTTCACCTGTGCCCGTACCGCGGGCTGGTCGGCGCACATCCTGGAGCAGAAGCGCACGGGCCGCCTGGTCCGCCCCTCCGCCCGCTACATCGGCCCGGGCGCGCGGAGCGTCAGCGAGATCGAGGGCTACGAGTCCATCGCCAAGTAAGGGCACGGCCTCGATGCGGGGGCTGTGGACAGCCGCGGTCCGGCCGCGTGTCCACAGCCCCCGCACCCGTGAAGAGGCTCGCTCGATCGTGTCTCATTGGCCGGACTGGGTAACTGCGGCGAAACACCGGGGGCTACGCTGCCTCCGTGGCTGAGATCCAGATCCCCGCTGACATCAGGCCCGCAGACGGCCGTTTCGGCGCAGGTCCGTCCAAGGTGCGTCCGGAGGCGCTGAGCGCCCTCGCCGCCACCGGTAGCTCCCTGCTGGGCACCTCCCACCGCCAGGCCCCGGTGAAGAACCTGGTCCGGCGGGTCCGCGAGGGTGTCAGCAGCCTCTTCTCCCTGCCCGAGGGCTACGAGGTGGTCCTCGGCAACGGCGGCTCCACCGCCTTCTGGGACATCGCCGCGTTCGGGCTGGTGCGGGAGAAGTCCCAGCACCTGTCCTTCGGTGAGTTCTCCTCGAAGTTCGCCTCCTCGGTCAAGGCCGCCCCGTGGCTCTCCGAGCCGACGGTCATCAAGGCCGACCCGGGCACCCACCCGCTCGCCCAGGCCGAGGCCGGGGTGGACGTCTACGCCCTCACCCACAACGAGACCTCCACCGGCGTCGCGATGCCGATCACGCGCCCGGCGGGCGCGGACGCGGGCTCGCTGGTCCTGGTCGACGCCACCTCCGGCGCGGGCGGCCTGCCGGTCGACATCGCCGAGACCGACGTCTACTACTTCGCCCCGCAGAAGTCCTTCGCCTCCGAGGGCGGTCTGTGGATCGCGGTCTTCTCCCCCGCCGCGCTGGAGCGCGCCGCGGAGATCGCCGGCAGCGGGCGGTACATCCCGCCGTTCTTCGACCTGCCGACGGCGATCGACAACTCGTCCAAGGACCAGACATACAACACGCCGTCGATCTCGACGCTGTTCCTGCTGGCCGAGCAGCTGGACTGGCTCAACGGCCAGGGCGGCCTGAAGTGGTCGGTGGCCCGGACCGCGGACTCCTCCTCCCGCCTGTACGGCTGGGCGGAGAAGGCGTCGTACGCGACGCCGTTCGTGGCCAAGCCCGAGCAGCGCTCGCAGGTCATCGGCACGATCGACTTCGACGACTCGATCGACGCCGCCCAGGTGGCGAAGGTGCTGCGGGCCAACGGCATCGTGGACACGGAGCCGTACCGCAAGCTCGGTCGCAACCAGCTGCGCATCGCGATGTTCCCGGCCGTCGACCCGGCGGACGTCGAGGCGCTGACCCAGGCCATCGACTACGTCATCGAGCGCCTGTAAGCGCAGCCCGGCCAGCCCCCCGCAGGGGCGCGAGGATTGCGCGAGCAACCCCCCACCTCACGGAGGGCCGACCCGCACACGGGGTCGGCCCTCCCAGGGTGGTGGGCCGGTCGCGCGTTCCTCGCGCCCCTGCGGGCTGCATGGTTGTATGCTCGCGCCCGCGCGGCGGAGCCGTCAGCGCACCAGGGACCCGATGACGACGGCGACGAGAAGGAGCACGAGCGCTCCGGTGACGATGCGGGTACGGGTCTTCGGGTCCACGGGACAAGGCTAACCAACGCGCCTGGTGCTGCTGCGCTCGACCAGGGTGGTGGGCAGCGGGCCGGGCGCGGGGGCGTCCGGATCCAGCAGGAGCGCGACGCCCTCCGCCCCCAGCCGCTCGCCCGGCAGGTCCACCGTGGTGAGCGCGGGGGCGAACAGCGCCGCCGCGACGATGTTGTCGATGCCGACGACCGACAGGTCGTCAGGAATGCTCAGCCCCAGCTCCGCTGCCGCGTGGTAGACCCCCGCGGCCACGATGTCGTCGTCGCAGACCACGGCCGTGGGGCGGCGGTCCGACGAGAGCAGGTCCCGGGCCGCCGCCCGGGCCGCGGGCAGGCCGCGGTTGATGGAGACGCCCAGCTCACGCACGTCCGCCCAGCCCTCCGCCGCCGCGACGAAGCCGCGCTGCCGGGCCCGGAAGGTGTACGCGTTCTCCGTGGAGCGCAGTCGGCCGAGTTGACGGTGTCCCAGATCCCGCAGGTGCCGCACCGCCGCGGCCATGCCGCCGGCGACGTCCAGCTCCAGTCCGCGGCCCAGCGCCGGGTCCGCGTCCAGGAACACCACGGGCACGTCACCGGGGAGCGCCGCGCCCAACTGGGCGTCGTCAGGGGAGCAGACCAGCAGCCCGTCGTACTGGCGGCTGCGCGCCGCCGCGGCCACCGTCTCGCGGTCCCAGCCGCTGGAGACGACCACCGACAGGCCCCGTTCCGCCGCCGCGGCCTGTGCGCCCGCCAGCACCCGGGCGAAGAAGGGGCCGAGGATGTTCGGCACCGTCAGCAGCAGCAACCCGGTACGCCCGAGCCGGAGTTGACGCGCCGCCGCCTGCGGCTGGTAGCCCAGCTCACGGGCGGCTGCGAGCACCCGGTCCCGGGTCGCGTCGGAGACGCGGCCGTGCGGGCCGCCGGGTGAGAAGACCAGGGAGACGGTCGCCTGCGAGACGCCCGCGAGGCGGGCGACGTCCCGCCCCGTCGGACGGGTGGCGCTCAGCTCAGGACGCCTTCGGGGCCGCCGCCTGATCGGCGCGGACCGCCTCGTCCACCGCGTCCTCGGCGGCGTTCTGCGCGGCGATCCGGTTGGCCAGCGAGGGCTTGCCCTTGCGCTTCTCCAGCCCCTCGGTGATCTGCTCCGACATGGCGTCGCGCTGCTTGCTCAGCACCACGTAGCTGATCGGTGCGGAGACCACGCCTGCGATGATCATGAGCAGGAAGACGCCGGACGGCCCCGCGGTCACCGGCAGCACGCCCACCTTGGCCAGGACCAGGGCGACGACGAAGCAGGAGACGAAGATGCTCGCGCGCAGTGCGGAGTAGCGGAGGGTGGCGTGCGACTTAGTGCTCACGACGCGGCTTCCTTCCCAGGACTGGACAACCCCTCCAGTGAAGCACGCCGCTACCGCAGATCTTCACGCAGGTCGAGCCAGAAGAAGATGCTGTCGCGGTCGTCACCCGGCGCGACCCGGATCGCGGCGGGGACCCGGCCCACCTCCTTGTAGCCGGCCCGCGTGTAGAAGGACTCCAGGCCCAGCCCGCCGCGGGCGCTGAGCTGCAGCGCCTCCAGGCCCATGGTCCTGGCGACGCGCTCCGCCTCGCGCAGCAGGTCCAGGCCGTACCCGCGGCCCTGCAGCCGGGGGTGGACCATCACCCGCTTGAGCATCCGCCAGTGGTCGAACAGGTTGAACCGCTGGTCCTCGATGAAGAGGATCGCGGCCAGCGAGCCGTCCTCCGTGTCGCGGGCGGCCAGGAAGCGGTCCCGGCCCTCGCGCACCCCGGCGAAGGCCTTCTCGGCCACCGGGCGCACCCGCTCGGGCGTCACCGGGGCGACGAAGCCGACCGCTCCGCCGGCGTTGGTGACGTCGGTCCACAGGGCGACGACCTCGTCCAGCAGACGGGGCGTCAGTTCCGGGTCCAGGGCGAACTGCAGGGCCATCGTGCCGTCAGAACCTCATGGCCTGCGGGGTCTCGCGGCGCTCGGCGTCCGGGCCCGGGTACTCGCGGATGATCTCGTAGCGGGTGTTGCGCTCGACCGGGCGGAAGCCGGCGTCGCGGATCAGCTCCAGCAAGTCCTCGCGGCTGAGCTTGTTCGGGGTGCCGAAGCCGTCGGCGTCGTGGGTGATCTTGTACTCGACCACCGAGCCGTCCATGTCGTCCGCGCCGTGGTTGAGCATCAGCTGGGCGCCGGCCAGGCCGTGCATCACCCAGAACACCTTGACGTGCGGGACGTTGTCGAAGAGCAGCCGGGAGACCGCGAAGGTGCGGATCATGTCCGCGCCGGTGGCCATGGTGGTCCGCGCCTGCAGCGTGTTGCGGATCTTGCCGTCCCGCGAGTCGTGGAAGTCGTGCTGGTAGCGCAGCGGGATGAAGACCTGGAAGCCGCCCGTCTCGTCCTGCAGTTCCCGCAGCCGCAGCACGTGGTCCACGCGGTGGCGCGGCTCCTCGATGTGGCCGTAGAGCATGGTGGCCGGGGTCTTCAGCCCCTTGGAGTGCGCCAGGCGGTGGATCCGCGACCAGTCCTCCCAGTGGGTGGCGTGGTCGACGATGTGCTGCCGCACCTCCCAGTCGAAGATCTCCGCGCCGCCGCCGGTGAGCGACTCCAGACCGGCGTCGATCAGCTCGTCGAGGATCTCGTCGGCGGGCAGGCCGGAGATCTTCTCGAAGTGGTGGATCTCGGTGGCGGTGAAGGCCTTCAGCGCGACGTTCGGCAGCGCCTCCTTGAGCGCGCGCAGCGAACGGGGGTAGTACCGCCAGGGCAGCGTCGGGTGCAGGCCGTTGACGATGTGCAGCTCGGTGAGCTGGTCGTTCTCCATCGCCTTGGCCAGCTTCACGGCCTCCTCGATGCGCATCGTGTACGCGTCCTTCTCGCCCGGCTTGCGCTGGAACGAGCAGTAGGCGCACGAAGCCGTGCACACGTTGGTCATGTTGAGGTGGCGGTTGACGTTGAAGTGGACGACGTCGCCGTTCTTGCGGGTGCGCACGTGGTGCGCCAGGCCGCCGAGCCAGGCCAGGTCGTCGGTCTCGTAGAGGGCGACGCCGTCCTCACGGGTCAGCCGCTCGCCGGCGTAGACCTTCGCCTCCAGCTCGCGCTTGAGCCCTGCGTCCATCCGCCTCAGCCTCTCCCAACTCGGCACGTCACGAACGTCAAGAGCCTACGCCCTCAGGCCGACAGGATTTCGGCCAGGAGGGCCGGGTCGATGTTGCCGCCGCTGACGACGGCGGCGAAGCGGCTGCCGGTCAGCTCGGCGCCGCGGAACAGGTAGGCCGCCGTGGTCACCGCGCCCGAGGGCTCCGCCACCAGCCGGCCGCGCCGGGCCAGCACGGCCACGGCGGCGCGGATCTCGTCCTCACTGACCGTCAGGATGTCGTCCACGTACGCCTGGACGTGCTCCCAGGGCAGCATGCCGAGGGAGTTGGTCCGCAGGCCGTCGGCGATGGTGCGGTGGGTGTCCGCGAAGGGCCAGACCCTGCGCTCGCCCGCGCGGAAGGACTCCGCGGCGTCCGCCGCCAGCTCCGGCTCCACGCCCACGACGCGGACCCCCGGCATGGTCAGCTTGAGCGCCGCGGCCACGCCGCTGATCAGACCGCCACCGGAGACCGGCACCAGCACCGTCTGCAGGTCCAGGTCGAGCGCGGTGGCGTCGTCGGCGATCTCCAGCCCCAGGGTGCCCTGGCCGGCGATGATGTACGGGTCGTCGTAGGGCGGCACCCACACGTAGCCGTGCCGCTCGACCAGGTCGGCCGGGGTGGTGTCCCGCTCGTGCATCGGCACCAGGATCACCTCGGCGCCGAAGCCCCTGGTGTTCTCCACCTTCACCGCGGGCGAGGTGTCGGGCATCACGATGACCGCCTTGATGCCCAACTGCCGTGCCGCGTACGCCACCGCCTGCGCGTGGTTGCCGCTGGACTGGGCGACGACGCCGCGCGCCCGCTCCTCGTCCGTCAGCGCGGCCAGCCGGTTGTAGGCACCCCGGATCTTGAAAGCGCCGGTCGGCTGGAGGCTCTCCGGCTTCAGCCAGAGCGAGCGCCCCGACTCCTCGTCGGCCCAGGGGCAGCGCATCAGCGGGGTGCGCGTGGCCACCCCCGCGATCCGCCGCCGGGCCTCGTGCAGCTCGTCCAGCGTCACCAGTGCCAAGATGCCTGCGCCTCCTACGCCTTGCGGTCGGTGAACTCGGTGTCGGGGAGCTCCACGGCGCGGTTCTCCCACTTGGTGCTGAGCACGACGGTGGTACGGGTGCGGGCGACGCCCTTGGTGCCGGACAGCCGCTTGACGATCGACTCCAGCCCGTCCACGTCCGGGACCCGGACCTTGAGCATGTAGGAGTCGTCGCCCGCGATGAACCAGCAGTCCTCGACGTCCGCGAGGTCGCGCAGCCGCAGCGCCACGTCCTCGTGGTCGGCGGCGTCGGTGAGCTGGAGGCCGATCAGGGCGGTGACGCCCAGCCCGAGCGAGGCCGGGTTGACCGTGGCCCGGTAGCCGGTGATCACACCGGCCTGCTCCAGGCGGTTGATCCGGTCGGTGACGCTGGGGCCCGACAGCCCGACAAGCCGGCCCAGCTCGGCGTACGAGGCGCGGCCGTTCTCCCGCAGCGCCTGAATGAGCTGCCTGTCCACGGCGTCCATGCTGCTAACCCTGGCCTTCCAATCGATGGGCAACCTGCCGACAGTATCCGGATTCGGAAAGCCCGCACCGAATCCGGGCCTGGCAATCCCAAAGACGATACCCCGCCGTGGTGACGCCCCTCACACGTCCGACTTCCACCGGCGGTAGAGCCCGTGCGGCACCCCCGCGGCGTCGAGCACCCGTCCGGCGACGAAGTCGACCAGCTGCTGGGCGCTGCCCGCCCCCGCGTAGAACCCCGGAGAGGCGGGCAGCACCACGGCCCCCGCCTCGTCCAGCGCCACGAGCTGACGCAACGTCACACCCGACAGCGGCGTCTCCCGGACGCAGACCACGAGCGGCCGGCGCTCCTTGAGGGTGACGCTCGCGGCGCGCTGCAGCAGGTCCTTCGACAGCCCGAGCGCGATCCCGGCCACGGCCGCGGTGCTGGCCGGGACGACGAGCATGCCCTTGGCCGGGTACGACCCGCTGGACGGCCCGGCGGCGAAGTCGCCGGCCGGCCAGTAGCGCACGCGGTCGAGCGCGACGGCCTCCGGCTTGCCGGCGTCCAGCGGCTGCTCCAGCCAGGTGCGCAGGTCCTCCTGCCAGTGCCCGTCCCGGAAGGGGATCCCGGTCTCGTCCAGGACCGTCAGCCGCGCGGACCGGCTGACCACCAGGTCCACGGCCTCGCCCGCCCCGAGCAGCCCTCGCAGCACCGCAGCGGCGTACGGCGTCCCCGACGCCCCGGACACTCCGACCACCCACGGCCTGCGCTTCTCTGGCTGCTCCACAGGTGCAGCCTAGGCGTTCAGCCGTTCGTGACGATGCGGAGGCTGACGCTGCGGCCGCGCGTCGAGAAGGCCGGGAAGAGCAGTGCGATCGCCGCGTCCACCTGGTCCTGCGCGTCCGCGCCGAGGTAGTACGCCCGCAGGCCGGGCACGGACTCGATGAGCGCCGCCACCGTCTCCCGGTCCTCGGCGGCGGAGCTGAATGGGAGGTCCGAGGGGCCGCCGTCGGCCGGCGGGGTGGCGAAGGTCTCCCACGCCTGGCTGCTGAACGCCCGCGCGTAGCGCGCCCCGGGCGCGTGCGCCGCGAACAGCGCGGCGGCGTTGAGCACCGGCCCGGGGAAGCTGTTGGTGGCGTCGACCACGACCTTGCCGTCGAGGGCGGCCCCGTGCTCGAGCAGGAAGCCCTCCACCTCGGTCCCCGGGAGGGCGAGCACCACGACCTCCCCCGCCGCGACGGCCTCCACGACCGTGCCCACCTTCGCGCCGGTGTCCCCGGCCGCCGCGGAACCCTCCGGGCTCCGCGACCCGAACACCACCTGGTACCCGCCCCGCGCGAACGCCCGCCCGAGCGTCCCGCCGATGTTCCCCGTGCCGATCACGCCTACCGTGCTCATCGCCATACCCCCTGTGCGGTGGACTTCTGACGCCCCGTCACAGCAGCGGCAGGGCGCGGACCTATTCCCGCGGGTCAGAGCCCCAGGCCCCGCAGCACCAGGTCCAGCAGGGCGAAGGCGAAGAGGGAGATCCCGACGAAGCCGTTGACCTGGAAGAATGCCTTGTTGAGCTTGCTCAGGTCGCTCGGCTTGACCAACGAGTGCTCGTAGACGAAGGCGCAGGCCACGACCGCGAGGCCGATCCAGAAGGCCCAGCCCGCGTCCGTCAGCACCGCGTACCAGCCGAACAGCACCATGGTGACCACATGGGACGCCCGCGACCCGTACAGGGCCGCGGCGACGCCGAAGCGCGCGGGGACCGAGCGGACACCGTCGGCGCGGTCCGCGGCCACGTCCTGGCAGGCGAAGATGAGGTCGAAGCCGCCGATCCAGATGCCCACCGCGAGGCCCAGCACCACCGCGTCCCAGCTCCACCTCCCGGTCACCGCGAGCCAGGCGCCGATCGGACCCATGGCCTGGGCCAGCCCCAGGATCGCGTGCGGGAAGTCGGTGAACCGCTTGCCGTAGGGATAGACGACCATCGGCACCACGGCCACCGGGGCCAGCGCCAGGCACAGCGGGTTGAGCAGCGCGGCCGCCGCGAGGAAGACGACCAGGGCGAGCGCGGAACCCGTGTACGCCGTCCGCACGGAGACCGCGCCGGTCACCAACTCCCGCCCGGCGGTACGGGGGTTGCGCGCGTCGATCTCGCGGTCGATGATCCGGTTGGCCGCCATCGCGAAGGTCCGCAGCGCGACCATCGCGACCGTCACCAGGAACAGCTGCCACCAGTGCACGTGCCCGTTGTCCAGGAACATGGCCGTCAGCGCGGCGATGTACGCGAAGGGCAGCGCGAAGACCGAGTGCTCGATCATCACCAACCGCAGGAACGCCTTCGTCTTGCCGACCTCGGGGGCGGCGGCAACGGCGCTGCTCACAGGCCGTACTCCTTCCAACGTCGGCTCACCGTCTCGGCGGTGGCCGGATCGCTCGTGATCATTTCGGGCCAGCCGCCGTTGCGGGTGTAGCCCTCCTCGGGCAGCTTCCGGGTGGCGTCGATGCCCGCCTTGCCGCCCCAGAACTGCTGGTAGGAGGCGTGGTCCAGGTGGTCCACCGGGCCCTCGACCACCGACAGGTCCCGGCTGTAGTCCACGTTGCCCAGGGCCCGCCAGGCGACCTCCTGGTAGTCGTGCACGTCGCAGTCGGCGTCCACCACGATGATCAGCTTGGTCAGCGACATCATGTGCGCGCCCCAGATCGCGTGCATGACCTTCTGGGCGTGCTTCGGGTACTTCTTGTCGATCGAGACGATCACGCAGTTGTGGAAGCCGCCCGCCTCGGGCAGGTCGTAGTCGACGATGTCCGGGACGATGATCTTCAGCAGCGGCAGGAAGAACCGCTCGGTGAACTTGCCGAGCGGGCCGTCCTCGGTCGGCGGGCGGCCGACCACGATGGACTGCAGGATCGGCCGCCGACGCATCGTCACGCAGTCGATGGTGAGCGCCGGGAACGGCTCCTGCGGCGTGTAGAAGCCGGTGTGGTCGCCGAACGGGCCCTCGGGCCGCTCGACCCCCGGCTCCAGCCAACCCTCCAGCACGACCTCCGCGTCCGCCGGCACCTGCAGCGGCACGGTCCGGCAGTCGACCATCCGGATCCGCTCGCCGCCGACGAAGCCCGCGAACAGGTACTCGTCGATGTCCCCGGGCAGCGGGGCCGTCGCCGCGTAGGTGACCGCCGGCGGGCAGCCGAAGGCGATGGCCACCGGCAGCCGCTCGCCCCGCCTCGCGGCGACGGCGGCGTGGTTGCGGGAGTCCTTGTGGATCTGCCAGTGCATGCCGATGGTGCGCTTGTCGTGGCGCTGCAGCCGGTAGAGGCCGAGGTTGCGGATGCCGGTGTCCGGGTCCTTGGTGTGGGTCAGGCCCAGGTTGAAGAAGGAGCCGCCGTCGCCGGGCCAGGTGAACAGCGCGGGCAGCGCCTCCAGGTCCACCTGATCCCCCGTCAGCACGACCTCCTGGACCCGGGCGTCCTCCTGCTTCACCTTCTTCGGCGGCACGTGCGCCATCCCGGCCAGCTTGCCGAAGGCCTCGCGCACGCCCGTGAAGCCGTGCGGGAGTTCGGGCCGGAGCAGGCCGGCGATCTTCTCGGAGATGTCGTCCGCGGACTTCAGCCCGAGGGCCTTGGCCAGGCGCTTCTCGGTGCCGTAGACGTTCATGGCCAGCGGCATGGAACTGCCCTTGACGTTCTCGAACAGCAGCGCCGGACCCTTGGCCTTCTGCACCCGGTCGACGATCTCCCCGACCTCCAGGTAGGGGTCCACCTGTGCGGTGATCCGCTTGAGCTCGCCGTCGCGCTCCAGCGCGCGGAGGAAGGACCGGAGGTCGTCGTATGCCATGGCAGTCAGTATCCGCCACGGGACGAACCGGCCCGGAACGACCCTCCCCCGAACCGGCGCGGTTAATTCGCTGTTTCAACCATTTACACAGGTGAACGCGGGCAGAACACTGCCGGGCATGACCACCACCGATGCCGCGGGCAGAGCCCCGGACGCCGCCATCGCCGACTACGGCGACCACGTACTCGCCGTCGAACCGACGGGCGCCGAACCCGTCCCGTCGGAGGCTCGCCACGGCAAGCCGCTCGGGCTGCTGTGGACCTGGGTCTCGCCCAACATGGAGTTCGCCACCGTCTTCCTCGGCGTGCTGGCGGTGGGCGTCTTCGGCCTCGGCTTCTGGCCGACGGTGCTGGCGATCCTGCTCGGCACCGGCCTCGGCGCGGTGGCCCACGCCTTCCTCGGGCTGGCCGGGCCGCGCTTCGGCGTCCCGCAGATGGTGGCCGGCCGCTCGGCCTTCGGCTTCCTCGGCAACGCCCTCCCGGCCGGCCTCAACTCCGTTGTGGCGGGCGTGGGCTGGTTCGCCGTCAACAGCGTGAGCGCGGCCTACGCGCTCAACTCGCTGCTGGACTGGCCGGTCCTGCTCTGCCTGTTCGTGGTCGCGGTGCTCCAGGTGGCGATCGCCTTCCTGGGCCACAACCTGATCCACACGGCGGAGAAGTACACCTTCCCGGTGCTGACCGCCGTCTTCGTGGTGGCCTCGGCGGTCATCCTCAGCAAGGCCGACATCGGCGCGGCGGACGGCTCACACGCCTTCAAGGGCGCGTTCCTGCTGACGGTCGGGGCCACGTTCGGCTACGCGGCGGGCTGGACGCCCTACGGCTCGGACTACACGCGCTACCTCCCCGCGGACACCCCGAAGTGGAAGGTCGCGCTCTGGCCGGGCCTCGGCGTCTTCCTCTCCTGCACCTTCCTGGAGATCGTCGGCGCGGCGTCGGCGACCCTCGTCGCCCCCAAGGGCGCGACCCTGACGGGCGCCTTCATCCACCCGCTGCCGGACTGGCTGGGCAAGCTGACCCTGCTGGCCATCGCGATCGGCGGCATCGCGGCCAACGCGCTGAACGTCTACTCGGGGACGCTGTCCTTCGTCGCGCTGGGCATCAAGCTCCCGGCGGCGGCGCGGCGGGCCACCGTGGCCCTGGTCTTCGGCGTGGTCGGGACGGCGTTCGCGTGGAGCGGGCTGAGCGACTCGGGCGAGAAGTACGAGAACTTCCTGCTGGTCATCAGCTACTGGATCGGCCCCTGGCTGGCCGTGGTCTTCCTGGACCGGTGGTTCCGGCGCGGCGAGTCCACGGAGTCGGTGGCCGCCCTGCTGACGGACCGTCGCTTCTCCTACTGGGCGGGCCCGATCGCGATGGCGGTGGGGACGGGCCTGGGCGTCTGGCTCTTCTCCAACCAGACCGACTACACCGGCGTCGTGCCGAAGCACGTTCCGGCACTGGGCGACATCGCGTTCTTCGCGGGCGCGGTCATCGCAGGCGTGCTGTACCTGGCCCTCCGTCAGATCCCGGCGCTGAGCGCCCGGAAGACCGACTGACGCGCCCCCAGGGGCGCGAGGAACCGCGCGAGCAACCCACCACTCGCGGAGGTTCGACCCCTATGTGCCGGCCGAACCTCCCAGAGTGGTGCGTTGCTCGCGCTGGGGGCACCTCCCGCCGTGGGGGCACCCCCGGCGGAAGGCTGGGGGAGGGGGGATTCCTCGCGCCCCCGCGGTGGTGCATGGTGCTGACATGACTCTCGACTACTCGTCACTGCTCCAGGTCGCCCTCGAAGAGGCCAGGCTCGGGCTCGCCGAGGGCGGCATCCCCATCGGCGCGGCGCTCGTCGGCCCCGACGGGCAGATCCTCGGGCGCGGGCACAACCGCCGCGTCCAGGACGGCGACCCCTCCGTCCACGGCGAGACCGACGCCTTCCGCAAGGCCGGGCGGATCCGGGGCTACCGGGACACCACGATGGTGACCACCCTCTCCCCCTGCTGGTACTGCTCGGGCCTGATCCGGCAGTTCGGCATCGGACGGGTCGTCATCGGCGAGGCGACCACCTTCCACGGCGGGCACGACTGGCTCGCCGAGCACGGCGTGGAGGTGGTCCTGCTGGACGACCCCGAATGCACCGCGCTGATGACCGAGTTCATCAAGGAGCGCCCCGAGCTCTGGTTCGAGGACATCGGCGAGTAACCCACCCCGACCGGAAGGAACGGCACGTGTCCTCTCGTATCCCCGTCATCGACCTCGGCCCCTGGCTCTCCGGCGACTCCGCCGCCCGCGCGGCGGTCGCGGCGGCCGTCGACGCCGCGCTGAGCCAGGCGGGCTTCCTGCTGATCACCGGACACGGCGTCGGCCGCGAGGTGCGCGAGGGCGTCCGCGCCGCCGCAAGGGAGTTCTTCGCGCTGCCGGTGGAGACCAAGGAGCGGTACTCCGTCAGCGTCGGCGGCCGCGGCTGGCTGGCCAAGGGCGCGGAGGCCAACGGCTACAGCGAGGGGACGGAGACGCCGCCCGACCTCAAGGAGTCCTGGACGGTCGGCGCGGACGACCCGATCGGGGACGAGGAGATCGACTCCTTCTGGTTCCAGCCCAACCGCTGGCCCACGGCCGAGTCCCCGGCGCTGCAGCCGGTGGTGGAGGACTACATGGCCCGGATGCGGACCGTCGCCGACGAGGTGCTGCGGCTGCTGGGCGCGGCGCTGGGGCAGGAGCCCACGTTCTTCACCGACCACACCAAGCACCCGACCTACACGCTGAACATCAACTGGTACCCGGGCACGGGCGTCGTCGGCGAGCCCCAGCCCGGGCAGTTCCGGATCGGCCCGCACACGGACTTCGGCACGGTGACCCTGCTGGACCGCCAGCAGGGCCGCGGCGGGCTCCAGGTGTACATCGCCCCGGAGGACGGCGGCGAGGGCTGGGAGGACGCGCCCTACGACCCGGACGCGCTGACGGTCAACATCGGCGATCTGATGGCCCGTTGGACCGGCGACCGGTGGAAGTCCGGCCGCCACCGGGTGCTCCCGCCGTCACCGGAGGCCCCGGAGGAGGACCTGATGTCGCTGGTCTACTTCTACGAGTGCGATCCGCACACGACGGTCGCCCCTGTGGCCGGCCCGGTCGCGTACGAGCCGGTGGACTCCTCGGCGTACCTCAAGGCCAAGCTCGACGCAATCACCGTGACCCCCTGAGGGGCGCGAGGACGCTGCGCGACCAGCCCACCACTCGGGGGTCCGGCCTGCACTCAGGGTCGGACCTCCGTGGGGGGTGGGCTGCTCGCGGTGGGGGCACCTCCCGCCGTGGGGGCACCCCCGGCCGAAGGCTGGGGGAGGGTGGGGGATCCTCGCGCCCCTACGGGTGCGACTAACTGTGTCCGAGTTCCTCGTCCGGGGCGGTGGTCTCCACGGACCCCTCGGGCTTGAGGCGGACGGCTTCGAGCTGCAGCTCGTCCAGCACCGGAGGCGCGGGCCGCACCGGGGCGGGCATGACCGCGGCCTCGCTGTGGCCGCCGCAGCCGTAGTCCAGTGCCACCACATGACCGTCACCGGGGCTGAACTCGTTGGCGCAGACGCCGAACGCCTGGCCCAGCTTGCCGCCGATCGGCACCAGGAAGCCGCAGCTCTCGCAGGAAGCGGGGGCCGCCTGGGCCATCGGCGTGTGGGCGCCGTAGTCCTTCTCCCAGCGGTCCGCCGCCAGCTCCAGGCCCAGGCGGGACAGCACGCGGGCCCGGCCGAAGCCCAACTCCCGTGCCACCGAGGCGATCTGGGCCCGCTCGTGGGGAGCGGCCGGCTCGATCGCGACGTCCTCGCCGCCCGCCAGGTCGGAGGCCTGGTCCTCTTCGGCCTCCAACTCGGCCGTGGCCGGGGTGGTGTCGTCGGAGCCGGACCAGCCTGGCTCCAGGCGCGGGTCGTCCTCGGGCGTCGGCAGCAGGTCGCCGGGACCGAGATCGCCGGGGCGCAGCCGCTCGCTCCAGGGCACCCACTGCGGAGCGACCAGGGCCTCCGGCCCCGGCAGCAGCACCGTTTCGTCCAGCGTCACGACCTTGCTGCGGGCGGCCCGGGTGACCGTGACGGCCCAGCGCCAGCCGCGGTAGGCGGTGTCGAGGGTGGCGAAGTAGTGCGTGACGACGCGGTCGCCGTCCACGTCGAGGCCGAGGTGCTCGCCGACCGCCGACACGCCGGCCAGCTCCACCGCGGCGCGTCGGGCGAACTCGACGGCCTCGGCGCACTGCCGGTCTGGGGTACGGCTTCGCGTCGTCGCAGCACTCATCACGGACTGATTCTCTCCCAACCGTGCGGACGGTTTCACCACCGCCTCGACGGATTCCAGTGGATCACCCTCTATTCTGCGCGACGCGTGATCCCCACCGCGCCGGATTGGCCGTGGATCACCACCGATTCGTCCGACCCTGGGGCACCATGGACACGTGGCCGAGCAGAGTCAGGGCGGAGCGGACGGCGGGCGCATCGACGCGCTGCGCCGGGCGGGAGCCTCGGCGCACCGCACAGTTTCGGCCACCGCCGAGCGCACCGGCAAGATGGTGCACGCCACCGGACGGCGGATCAGGAAGGCCACCTCCGCCGAGGGCGCGGGCGAGACCGGGCTGGCGAAACTGATCGAGCTGCAGGCGGTCAGCTCCGCCGGGGACATGATGATCACGGTGGCGCTGGCCTCCACCATCTTCTTCTCGGTGCCCACCGACCAGGCCCGCGGCCGGGTCGCCCTCTACCTGCTGATCACCATGGCGCCCTTCGTGCTGCTGGCGCCACTGATCGGCCCGATGCTGGACCGGATCCCCAGCGGCCGCCGGGCCGCGATGGCGGGGACGATGCTGGTGCGCGCCGCGCTCGCCTGGATGATGGCGGGCTCGATCTCCGGCGGCGGGCTGTCGATCTATCCCGAGGCCCTGGGCGTCCTGGTGGCGTCGAAGGCGAACGGGGTGGTCCGCAGCGTCGTCGTGCCCCGGCTGCTGCCGCCCCAACTCCCCAACGTGAAGGCCAACTCGCGGGTGACCCTGGCCGGGCTGATCGCCACCGGCCTGGCCGGAGGCGTGGGCGGGCTGCTCCATCTGATCGGTCCCGCCTGGCCGTTGCGCGGCGCCTTCCTGCTGTTCGTGATCGCGACGGGGCTGGCCCTCGCGCTGCCGCACCAGGTGGACTCCGCCAAGGGCGAGCAGCGGGCCGTGCTGCACGAGGACCGGCCCAAGGCCAACTTCCGCTCGGTGGGTCCAGCGGTGGTGATGGCGCTGCGGGCGGAGGGGACACTGCGCGGGCTGTTCGGCTTCCTCACCTTCTTCCTCGCTTTCCTGGTCCGGGCGCACCCGATGAGCGGCCTCGCGGCCGGGCTCGAACTGGCCGTGATGGCCGGGGCGCTCGGCGTCGGCAACACCCTGGGCACGGTGCTCGGCTCCTGGCTGCGCAGCCGCCGCCCCGAAGTGATCGTCACCGCCATGCTGGTGCTGGCCACCGCCGCCGCCGTGGTCGCCACGGTGTTCTACGGCCTGCTGACGGTGACGCTGCTCGCGGGCGTCGCCGGGCTGGCCCAGTCGCTGGGCAAGGTGGCGCTGGACGCCCTGATCCAGCGGGACGTGCCCGAGGTCGTCCGCACCTCCGCCTTCGCCCGTTCGGAGACGCTGATGCAGCTCACCTGGGTGGTGGGCGGCGGGCTCGGCATCGTGCTGCCGCTGGTCGGCCAGGTGGGCACGGCGACCGCGAGCGCCCTGCTGGCGCTGTCGCTGATCTGGACCTTCCGCTCGCTGTGGCGGCTCCCCTCGGCGGGACACCGGGGCGCGGTGGCAACCCCCGACGTGGCGTGACCAGGGCGGGGCGGTAGCCTCAGCACCATGAGCCTCAACCGCGGTGTCGCCGCCCTCGGAGCCGTCGTCGTCGTTGGCATCGCGACGCTGGCCGTGACCATCCCCGTCGCTGCAAGCCAGGGGAAGCCCGTGCCGAACGCCCAGGCCGTCTCCGGCGGGAACTGGGTGCAGACCGCGCCGCCGAAGGACTGCTACAACGACGGCAAGGAGCTGTCCGCCGCGCTCCAGGCCAAGTGCGTGACGTCCCTGAACAACCAGATCAAGGACAAGAAGCTCACCAAGCTCACGGTCGGCACCGGCCAGAACGTGCTGCTGCACCTGGACAAGGGCGCCGCCGACAACGGCTGGTCGGCGCTCGCCGTCGGCAACGCCGACCTGGTGACCAACAGCAAGAAGCAGGGCGCGGGTCCGTTCCCCGCTTCCAAGATCTTCACCTCGCCGTCCACCGGCACCGAGTCCTCGGCCGCGATCATCCGCATCATCGAGGGCACCAGCGACAGCAAGGGCAACCAGAAGGTCTACGGCGTCTGGCAGTTCGAGCTCGACAAGGCCGACTCCTGACCGGCCCCCGGATCCTCGTCGTCACCGCCGTCGCTGCCGAAGCGGCGGCGGTGCTGCGTGGGCTGCCTGACGCACCGTCAGTCCTGACCCTGCCGGGCGGGTGGAAGCTGGAGCGCTCGGGCCCGCTCGACGTGCTGACGGCCGGGGTCGGCCCTGCCGCTGCCGCCGCCGCGACCGCGACGGCGCTGACCGCCGCACGGCAGCCGTACACGCTGGCCCTCTCCGTCGGCATCGCCGGCGGCTTCCCCGGCGTCGCCCCGGTGGGCGGCGTCGTGGTGGCGGACGCGATCGTCGCCGCCGACCTGGGTGCGACCACCCCCGACGGCTTCGCCGACGTGACCGAGCTGGGCTTCGGCCGGGTGCTGCACCCGACCACGGGCGCACCCGACGCGGCCGCCGCCATCCGGGCCGCGGGCCTGGACTGCGCCGTCGGCCCGGTGCTGACCGTCTCCACGGTGACCGGAACCGCCGAGCGCGCCGCGGAACTGGCACGGCGTCACCCGGGCGCCGCCGCCGAGGCGATGGAGGGCTTCGGCGTCGCGGAGGCCGCACACGCCTTCGGCGTGCCGGTACTGGAACTGCGCGGCGTCTCCAACGCGGTCGGCCCGCGCGACCGGGCGGCCTGGCGCATCGGCGACGCCCTCCACGCCCTGACGGGGGCGGCCGCGGCGGTGGCCGCGATGCCGTGGAGCAGACTGGTGCCATGACCGCTATCGCCTACTCCCCCTGCCCGAACGACACGTTCGTCTTCCACGCCTGGACGCACGGTCTGCTCCCGGACGCCGCTCCGGTCCCCGAGGTCACCTTCGCCGACATCGACGTCACCAACACGCTTGCGGAGCGCGGCGAGCTGGACGTTCTGAAGATCTCCTACGCAGCCCTGCCGTACGTGCTGGACGAGTACGCCCTGCTCCCCTGCGGCGGCGCGCTCGGCCGCGGCTGCGGACCGCTGGTCCTGACCGGGCCCGACTTCGGTGACGACCCGTCAGCCCTGGCCGGGAAGACGGTGGCCGTGCCGAGCGAGCGGTCCACGGCCTACCTGCTGTTCCGCCTGTGGGCGGCGCAGGCCGTGCCCGGGGGCTTCGGCGAGATCGTGGTGCTGCCCTTCCACGAGATCATGCCCGCGGTGCGGGACGGGAAGGTCGACGCCGGGCTGGTCATCCACGAGGCCCGGTTCACCTACCAGAACTACGGCCTGCGGTCCCTGGCCGACATGGGCGAGGCGTGGGAGCAGGCCACCGGCCTGCCGATCCCGCTGGGCGCGATCATCGCCCGCCGCTCGCTCGGCGCGGAGCGCCTGCGGCAGCTGGCGGACACCATCCGCCGCAGCGTGCGGCACGCGTGGGAGCGCCCGGAGGACAGCAGGGAGTACGTCCTCGCCCACGCCCAGGAGCTCGACCCGGCGGTCGCGGACCAGCACATCGCCCTCTATGTCAACGACTTCACGGCGGACCTGGGCGAGGACGGCTACGCAGCGGTCCGCGCCCTGCTGACCCGTGCGGCAGAGCAGGGCCTGCTCCCTGCGGTCCCCGACGAGGCCCTGGCCTTTCCCCAGTGACAGCACCCCCGCCAGGGCGCGAGAAACTGCGCGAGCAACACACCCCTCGGGCAGGTTCGACCCCATGTGCGGGACGGACCTCCGTGGGTGGTGTGTTGCTCGCGGTGGGGGCACCTCCCGCCGTGGGGGCACCCCCGGCCGAAGGCTGGGGAGGGTGGGGGATCCTCGCGCCCCTGGCGGGGGGTGCCACGGAACGTCAGACGTCGAACTGGTCCGCGAGGGCGCGGAGGAGGGTGGCGACGCGCTTGCCGACGGGCTTGTCGGGGTAGCGGTTGCGCTGGAGGTCCCGCAGGACCGACTGGTCCAGGACGCTCATCAGGTCCTGCACCACCGCCGCGAGTTCGTCGGGCTTCTTCCGGGCCGCCGCGGCAAGCGACGGCTGGTCCTCCAGCAGGGTCACCGACAGTGCCTGATCGCCCCGGTGGCCGGCGACCACGCCGAACTCGACCCGCTGGCCAGGCTTCAACGTGTCCACCCCGGCCGGCAGGGCCTTGGAGTGGACGAAGACGTCGCCGCCGTCGTCGCGGGAGAGGAAGCCGAAGCCCTTCTCTGAGTTGAACCACTTCACTTTGCCCGTAGGCATGGGGTGACCTCTGTGTCTGTGTGAGTGACGGGTGGTGCTGGGATGTGCTCGGACGGAAATCAGAGCCGCGCCATTGTTCCAGGTCCAGGGTGCCTGCTTCGACCGGATTGCCCGGCGGGGCACCAGGCTCATGTCTCGTGCCGTGACGTGCATACCCTGGTCCTGTGACTACCGAAACTCGGGCGGACGCCCCCCGGCCAGGCGACGTGCTCGTGCGCGTCGGCGCGGTCCTCTTCGTCGTCGGGGCGGTGGCGACCGTCGCCACCGTGGCCCCGCTGTTCCTCGGCGTGAGCCGGCTGCCGACCCCGGCCTACTTCGTGTCGATGGTGATGCCGCTCGGCTTCGCCGTCGCCATCGCGGGGCTGCTGCGCTCCGCCTGGAAGCAGCGCCGCCCCAGCCGGTAGGCCGTCAGGACCGCTGCTTGAGCCAGGCCGGGAACTCGGTCAGGTCGGCGAGCACCACGTCCGCCCCGGCCTCCCGCAGCGCCTCCGGGCCGTAGGGGCCGGTGGGGACGGTGACCGCGGTCGCCCCGCCCGCGCGGGCGGCGACGATGTCGCCGAGGTGGTCGCCGACGTAGACGGACGCGCCCTCCGCGCGCAGCACCACGCCCTTGCGCTCGGCGAAGACCGTGCCGTGCACGGCGTCCACGTCCAGCCCGATCGCCTCCAGGCAGAGGACGGCGTTGGGCTCGTACTTCCCGGTGACGACGATCGCCCGGCCGCCCAGTGCGCGCACCGCGGCCACCGCCTCGAAGGCCCCCGGCAGCGGGTCCACCCCGGCCACGCCGTGGACCGCGTAGAGCGCGCGATAGCGGTCGGACATCGGGTCCACCAGCTCCGGGGGGAACCAGTGCGCCATCTCCTGCTCCACCGGCGGTCCCAGACGGGACGTCACCAGGGCGGTGTCGATGGGGACTCCGGTCTCCTCGGACAGCAGCTCGTACGCCCGGGCGATGCCGGGGCGTGAGTCGATCAGCGTCATGTCCAGGTCGAAGCCCACCGTCAGCGTCATGGTCCCCACCCTATGCGGGCCGACGGACCGTCAGCGGCGCGCCCGCCAGAGCAGGAAGACGGCCGAGGCGAGCGAGGCGGCGCGCAGCCACAGCGCGAAGGCGGCGTGCACCGTGGCCGTGCCGGGATGTCCCGAGCGCTCCACCCAGAACGCCAGCAGCGCGGCCAGCGCCACGGGGGTCCACACACCGGCGGTGAGGGCGACGGCCCGGCCGACCCGGCGGGAACTGTAGGCGAGGAACCAGCCGAACAGCGCCAGGTACCAGAGGCCGAGCACCCCGGCCGCGGCCAGGACCAGCACCGCCAGCGACTCGACGAGGGGCGGCAGCCCGCGGCGGACCTTCACCCGCTCGGGCGCGGGCTCCGGCTCGGCAGCCGGAGCCGTCAGGGGCTCGACCGGGGCCGCACCGGCGTCCGGGTCCTCCGCCTCGTCGGGCTCGGCCTCCTCGACCTCGCCGGCTGTCAGGAAGTCGGGTTCGAAGGAGGCGCTCCAGCCGGACGGCGGCCGCCGGTCGGCCGGGCCTGCGGCCGACCCGCCGCCCGCCGCGGCTCCCGCGGACGACTTGCGCCACCACTCCAGCGTCTCAGGAGCCGCGCCGGGCGTGTAGACCGACGGCTCGTCAGCTTCCTTGCGCGGAACCGGAACTGACGGGGCAGGCGCGGAGCGGGCCGGAGCGGCCGGGGCCGGCGGCGGGGACGCGGCGGCGCGCCGGACGACCTCCTCCGGGGTGCCCAGCCCCTTCAGCACCTTGCGCACCGCGCCCGGTGAGCCCGCTCCCCGTTTGGCGTCGATCTCCTGACGCAGCGTCATGACCAGCCGCGCCCGCTCGGCCGAGGTCATCGGCGTCGACTGGGCCAGATCCCCCACCCGGCTCAGGTAGTCGTAGACCAGCTGTTCGCCCTCCGTGCCCATTCCGTCAGCATAGGACCGGCCGCGACACCCGAGTAGCCTGATTCGGATGAGCAGTCGGACGTCCCCCCAGCCCGCCGCGGGCGCCCCGCGCACGCTCGCCGAGGAGTTGCGGGCGCGCTCGGACGATGGCCTCGCGGCGCTGCTGCGCGCGCGCCCGGACCTGGTGCACCCGGTCCCCGCGGACCTGACCCAGCTGGCGACCCGGCTGTCCACCCGGGCCTCCGTCGTCCGCGCCCTGGAGCGGCTGGACCGGTTCACGCTGGAGGTCGCCGAGGCGTTGGCCGTCGCCCCCGACCCGGTGCCGGCCGAGGACCTGCTCGCGCTGCTCATCGGCCGCGACACCAAGGCGGCAGACGAACCCGACACCGCCGACCGGCTGCCCGCCGCCCTGGCCGAGCTGCGCGGGCAGGCCCTGCTGTGGGGGCCGCCGGAGGCGCTGCGGCTGGTGCGGACCGTCCGCGAGGCGCTGGGCAGCGGCCCGACCGGCCTGGGCCCGGTCTACGCCGAGGCGGGCGCCGGACTGCCGCCCTCACGGCTGCAGGAGATCCTCGCGGACGCCGGGCAGCCCACCACCCCCGACGCCGTCAGCGCCCTGGACTCCCTGCACGCACTCTGGACCGAGACGCCGGACCGGGCGGACGCGCTGCTGGCGGACGCCCCGGAGGGCGTGCGCGGGGTGCTGCACCGGCTCATGTGGGGTCCCCCGTACGGCCAGACGCCACCGCGGCCGGTCCGGGCCGCCGACGCCCGCACACCGGTGGAGTGGCTGCAGGCCCGCGGCCTGCTGCTGCCCGCCGGGCGGGACTCGGTGGTGCTGCCCCGCGAGGTCGCCCTGCACCTGCGCGGCGGGCGCGCGCACCGTGAGGTGCACCCGCTGCCGCCCGAGGTGCACGCCACCCGGACGCACGAGCCGCACCTGGTGGACGCCGCCGCGGCCGGGCAGGCGTTCCACGCCGTCCGCACGGTCGAGGAGCTGCTGGAGCTGTTCAGCGCCGAGCCCGCCGCCGCGCTCCGGGCGGGCGGCCTCGGCGTCCGCGATCTGCGCCGGACGGCGGCCGCGCTGGACCTGCCCGAGCCGCAGGTCGCGTTCTGGCTCGAACTCGCCTACGGCGCCGGGCTGCTGGCCACCGACGGCGAGGCGGACGAACGCTGGTCCCCCACCCCGCTGTTCGACGCCTGGCTGCACCGCCCGGCGGCGGAACGCTGGACCCTGCTCGCCCGGACCTGGCTGGACGCCACCCGGGTGGCGGCGCTGGTGGGTTCCCGGGACAGCAAGGACAAGGTGCTCGGCGCCCTCGGCCCCGGCCTGGACCGCGCGCTCGCGCCGGAGGTCCGCCGGGCCGTCCTCGGCCACCTGGCCGCGCTGCCGCCCGGATCCGCCCCGGACGCCGCCGAACTGACGGAGCGTCTGCGCTGGGAGCGCCCGCTGCGCGGCGGCGAGCTGCGGGACCGGCTGGTCGCCTGGACCGTGGCCGAGGCGGAGCAGCTGGGCCTGACCGGCCGCGGCGCCCTGTCCGCTCCGGCCCGCGCGCTGCTGGCCGGTGACGACCCGTCAGACCTGCTGGCCCTGCTGCTTCCCGAGCCGCTCGCCGAGGTGATCCTGCAGCCCGACCTCACCGCGATCGCCCCCGGCCCGCTGGAGACCCCGCTGGCGCAGACGCTGGCGGTGGCCGCGGACATCGAGTCCAAGGGCGGCGCCACCGTCTACCGCTTCACCCCGGAGTCGGTCCGCCGGGCCCTCGACGCCGGGCGGACCGCGGCCGAGCTGCACGCCTTCCTCGCCGAGCACTCCCGCACCCCCGTGCCGCAGCCGCTCAGCTACCTCATCGACGACGTGGCCCGGCGGCACGGCCGCCTGCGCGTCGGCATCGCCTCGGCGTACCTGCGCTGCGACGACGACACCCTGCTGGACGAGTTGCTGGCCGACCGGCGCGCAGCGCAACTGCGCCTGCGGCGGCTGGCCCCCACCGTGCTCGCCGCCCAGGCCGACCCGGCGGCGGTGCTGACCCAGCTGCGGGCGATGGGCTACGCCCCGGCGGCGGAGTCCCCCGAGGGCGACGTCGTGATCGCCCGCCCGGACGCGCGGCGCACGCCGCCCCGCACACCCCCGGCCCCGGTGCCCGACGGCCCGCCGCAGGTCTCGGACCTCCACCTCGCCGCCGCCGTCCGCACCATCCGCGCCGGCGACCGCGCCTCCACGGTCACCCACCGGACACCGAACCCGACCGGTTCGGTACCCCGCACGTCGGCCGCGGAGACCCTGGCCACCCTGCAGACCGCCGTGCTCACCGGCTCCCCGGTCTGGATCGGCTACGTCAACGCGGACGGCGCGGCGACCCAGCGGGTCATCGAACCCGTCCGCGTGGAGGGCGGCTTCGTGACCGCCTTCGACCAACTGCACGAATCAGTGCAGACGTTCTCACTGCACCGGATCACGGGCGTCGCCGAGATCGACGAGTAGGAAGGCAGTCGAAAGTTTCCCGCCTTTCCCTTCTGCATTTCGGGCCGCTTCCTGAGACCTTGCCTCGGAGGATGCGGACGGGCGACACTCTCCCCGACCAGGATCGCCCAGCAGATGGCCGAACTGGAGGCGAAACTTGCGGAGGGTCTGTCGTGACAGTCGAGGTGACCTCACCGGCGGTGAACGCGCTCGGCGGGATCCCTCGGCGACGGGCGGTGATCGCGGTGGCGGCCCTCTCCGCCGCGCTGTTCGCCTTCGCCACGGTCGAGAGCCTGCCGGTCGGGCTGCTGCCGCAGATCGCGCACGGACTCGGGGTGCCGCTGTCGTCCGTCGGGCTGCTGGTGACCGGATACGGACTGGTGGTGATGACGACCGCGGTGCCGTTGACCGCCGCGACGCGCCGGATCCCGCGTCGGCGGCTGCTGGCCTTCCTGCTGGGCGTCTTCGCCGTGGCCACGCTGGTGTGCGGGGTGGCGCCCGGCTACGGCGTCCTGTTCGCGGGGCGCCTGCTGACCGCGCTGACCCATGCGGTGATCTGGTCGGTGGTCGCCTCGGCCGCCGCGGGCATGTTCCCCGAGCGGGCGCGGGCGAAGGCGGTGGCCGCACTGTTCGGCGGCGCCTCGCTGGCCCAGGTGGCAGGCGTGCCGGTCGGGACGTGGCTCGGCCAGGAGGTCGGCTGGCGCGTCCCGTTCCTCGTGCTGGGCGGCGCAGGCGTGGTCGCCGCGACGGTCGTGGCCGTCCTGCTGCCCTCGTCACCGGTCCGGGAGAACCCGGCCGCCACCGCTCCCGAGCCGAGCCGCTTCCGGTTCGCCGTGCTGGTGACCGTGGTCACCCTGGTCGTCGCCGGGTTCTTCACCTTCTACACCTACGTCAGCGTGTTCCTCACCCGGGAGGCAGGACTGCCTTCGGGGTCCGTGGGCGCGGTGCTCGCCGTGGGCGGGGTCGCCGGCCTGCTCGGCACGAGCGTGGCCGGTGTGCTGTCGGACCGGAGCCCGCGCGCCACCATGACCGGCGCCGTCGGGCTGATCACCGCCGCCCTCGCGCTGCTCGCAACGGCCGGGACCCAGGCGTACGTGGCGATCGCGGCGGTGGCCCTGCTCTCGCTCGCCATGTCCATCATGATCATCGCTCTGACGAGCCGTGTCCTGCGCATCGCCCCGGGCCACGTGGACGTGGCCTCAGCCGCCGGTTCGGCCGCCTTCCAGGCGGGCATCGCCCTCGGCTCGTTTCTCGGCGGAGGCCTGCTGGACGCCCACGGCCCGCACAGCACGGTCGTCATCGGGACACTCCTCTGCGCGGCGGGGCTCGCCCTGCTGCTCGCCGAGGAACCGCTGACCCGTCGCAGCAGGCCGGGAGGAGACCATTCGGCATCCACCGCAAGCAGCTCAGCGCCCCCGTCCCCCTACGGCACCGAGATCGACCGCACCGCGATCGACGAGCTCTGATTCCTGCGCGCCCCCGAGTTCTCCGTCCCGATGAGGGACACTTGTGGTTTGGCCCCGAGCCAGGACCCACCGCCCCCACGGGAGGACTCGCACGTGAACGACGGCCCCCTCATCGTTCAATCGGACAAGACGCTGCTCCTGGAGACCGAGCACCCCCGCGCCGACGCCTGCCGGCGGGCGATCGCGCCGTTCGCGGAGCTCGAGCGCGCGCCGGAGCACGTGCACACCTACCGGGTGACGCCTCTCGGGCTGTGGAACGCGCGGGCCGCAGGCCACGACGCCGAGCAGGTCGTGGACGCGCTGATGACCTACTCGCGGTACCCCGTCCCGCACGCGCTGCTGGTGGACATCGCCGAGACCATGTCCCGCTACGGGCGGCTCCAGCTGCTCAAGCACCCCACCCACGGCCTGGTCCTCACCACCACCGACCGCCCCGTCCTCGAAGAGGTGCTCCGGTCCAAGAAGATCGCCCCGCTCGTCGGGCAGCGCTTCGATCCGGACACCGTGGCGGTCCATCCCTCCGAGCGGGGGCAGATCAAGCAGGTGCTGCTCAAACTCGGCTGGCCCGCCGAGGACTACGCGGGCTATGTGGACGGTGAGGCGCACCCGATCGAACTCGCCCAGGACGGCTGGCAGTTGCGCCCGTACCAGGAGCAGGCGGCCGAGGGCTTCTGGCACGGCGGGTCGGGCGTCGTCGTGCTCCCCTGCGGCGCGGGCAAGACGCTGGTCGGCGCGGCCGCCATGGCCAGGGCGAAGGCGACCACCCTGATCCTCGTCACCAACACCGTCTCCGCGCGCCAGTGGAAGCACGAGCTGGTCAAGCGCACCTCCCTCACCGAGGAGGAGATCGGCGAGTACAGCGGCGCCAAGAAGGAGATCCGTCCGGTGACGATCGCGACCTACCAGGTCGTCACCACCAAGCGGAAGGGTGTCTACCCGCACCTGGAGCTGTTCGACTCCCGCGACTGGGGCCTGATCGTCTACGACGAGGTGCACCTGCTCCCCGCGCCGATCTTCCGGTTCACCGCGGACCTGCAGGCCCGCCGCCGGCTCGGGCTGACGGCGACGCTGGTCCGCGAGGACGGGCGCGAGGGCGACGTCTTCTCCCTGATCGGGCCCAAGCGCTTCGACGCGCCCTGGAAGGAGATCGAGGCGCAGGGCTACATCGCCCCCGCGGACTGCTGCGAGGTGCGGGTGACGCTCACCGACTCCGAGCGGCTCGCCTACGCCACCGCCGAGCCCGAGGAGCGGTACCGCTTCTGCGCGACCACCGCGACCAAGCGGCGGGTCGTGCAGCGGCTGGTGGAGCAGCACCGGGGCACGCCGACCCTGGTCATCGGGCAGTACATCGACCAGCTGGACGAGCTGGGCGAAGCGCTGGACGCCCCGGTGATCAAGGGCGAGACGACCAACATCCAGCGGGAGAAGCTCTTCGACGCCTTCCGCAACGGCGAGATCTCCGTCCTTGTCGTCTCCAAGGTCGCCAACTTCTCCATCGACCTGCCGGAGGCGACCGTCGCCATCCAGGTGTCCGGCACCTTCGGCTCCCGGCAGGAGGAGGCCCAGCGCCTGGGCCGGGTGCTGCGGCCCAAGGCGGACGGGCACACCGCCCACTTCTACTCGGTGGTGGCCCGGGACACGATCGACCAGGACTTCGCCGCCCACCGGCAGCGCTTCCTGGCCGAGCAGGGCTACGCCTACCGGATCGTGGACGCGGACGACATCCTCGCCGGCGGGACGGCCGGCGGAAGCGCCGGTGAGAGCGCGGGCGAGGCCGCCGGCGAGGAGGTCTGACGGGGCGTCAGGACGTGCGGCCGGGCTCCACGGCGCCGACGTAGGTGCCCGGGTGGGTGGCCCCGTCCTGGAGGGTGACGTCCTGGTAGTCCCAGGCCAGGGTGGACTGGTGGGTCTCGTCCGGCGGGGTGATCACGATCTTCTTGACCTTGATCACCTGGTTCCCGCCCTTGCCGCTGTCCGGCAGGTAGGTGATCCAGAAGTGGGCCGTCCCGCCCGGCTTCACGGTCGTCCGCGACGGCTTGGCCTTGCCGCCGCGCACCAGCGACCAGGTGAAGGCCTTTCCGTCGACCGTGCCGACGAGGTCCACGCCCGGGTAGCCGTAGAAGGAGCAGGACGACGGGCCCTTGTTGGTGAGGGTGACGTTCACGCCCCCCTGCTCGCCGACGGCCTGGGCGCCGCTGTCGGGGCCGTAGCCGAAGGCCACGTCGGCCGTCCGGCACCTGGCCGGCCCCGAGGAACTCCCGCCCGTCGCGCCGCCGTTGGCGCTGGCAGCGGACGTGCCGCCCGACGTGCTGCCGGTGCTGCCGGTGCCGCCGGTCGTGCCGGTGCTGCCGCCGGAGGGCGACGAGCCGGCGCTGGTGCTGCTCCCCCCGGCCGTCGCGGCGGCGGCACTGCTGCCGCTGTTGTCGTTGCAGCCGGCCAGGACCAGGCCGGCGGCCAGGGCCAGGGCGGGGGCAGCGAGACGCGCACGGATCTGCATGACGACCTCTCCGTTCGGAAACCTTCCTGATCTTTTGTACCGAGAGGTGATCGACAGCCAGGTCCGCCGACGGTCACAGGCCCGCGACAAAGGGCCCGCGACAAAACCATTCGCCCGCGCACGGCAGCCGGGTATAAGGTGTCCGGTCTGCCGCCTCCCCCATGGTTGTCGGGGAGTGCGCCGTCCGGACGGAAACCGGACGGCTTCCAACTCCATGCAGACCTCTTGAGACCGCCGCAGCGCGCCGGGCAGCACCCCCCGGGTCGCAGCGGCCGGGAAGGCTTCATCGTGCCCTCGCACGCGTCATCCGCAACCACGCAGCCCCCCGCGTCCGACCCGCTCGGCCGCGAGCGCGCCCATCTCGCCCAGTCCCGCGCCGCCCTCCGCGCCATGCGCGCCGACGTGGAGAGCCTCGACATCAGCGACGTCACCGGGAACTGGGTCAACGCGGCCATCCTGGAACGCGAGATCAACGACCGGATCAAGGCCCTGGCGGACCTCGCCGACACCCCCCTCTTCTTCGGCCGCCTGGACTTCCTGCACGCCCCCGGTGCGGCCCTGGCCGAGGGCTCCGCCGGGGAGCGGTTCTACATCGGCCGCCGCCACGTCCACGACGCCGACGGCGACCCGATGGTCATCGACTGGCGCGCCCCGGTCTCCCAGGCCTTCTACCGCGCCAGCAAGAAGGATCCGCAGGACGTCGCGCTGCGCCGCCGCTTCGGTTACACGGGCGGGGAGTTGACCGCCTACGAGGACGAGCACCTGACCGACCCGACCGCGGAGGACCAGGCCGGCGCGCTCCTCGCGGCGGAGATCGAGCGCCCCCGCGTCGGGCCGATGCGCGACATCGTCGCCACCATCCAGCCCGAGCAGGACGAGATCGTCCGCGCCGACGTGCACGGCACGGTCTGCGTCCAGGGCGCCCCCGGCACCGGTAAGACCGCAGTCGGCCTGCACCGCGTCGCCTACCTGCTGTACGCCCACCGCGAGCGGCTGGCGCGCACCGGCACCCTGGTGATCGGCCCGAACCGGTCCTTCCTGCACTACATCGAGCAGGTGCTGCCCGCGCTGGGCGAGTTGGACGTCGCCCAGGCCACGGTGCAGGACCTGGTGGCGAAGTCGGCCCAGGTGGAGGTCCGTGGCGAGGACGAGGCGGCGGTGGCCGCGCTCAAGGGCGACGCCCGGATGGCGGAGGTGCTGCGCCGGGCCGTCCGCTCGGGCATCACCATGCCGACCGAGGCCTGCGTCGTCGTCCGCGGCTCGCGGCGCTGGCGCGTGCCGGCCTACGAACTCGAGGAGCTGGTGCGCGAGTTGATGGAGCGTGAGATCCGCTACGGAGCGGCGATGGCCGCGCTGCCGCAGCGGATCGCGCACGCCGTGCTGGTCCGGATGGAGCAGGCCGGCGAGGCGCCGGACGACCGGGTCCAGGACGCGGTGGCCCGGAACCCGGCCGTGAAGGCGGTGGTCAAGGCGGCCTGGCCGCCGGTGGACCCGGCGAAGCTGGTGCTGCGGCTGCTGAGCGACGCCGAGTTCCTGTCCCGGTGCGCGGAGGGCGTGCTGACGGAGCAGGAGCAGGCGCTGCTGCTGTGGGCGAAGCCCGCCCGGAGCGTGAAGTCGGCGAAGTGGTCCCCCGCGGACGCGGTGCTGATCGACGAGGCCCGGGACCTGGTCGAGCGGACGCCCTCGCTGGGCCACGTGGTCCTGGACGAGGCGCAGGACCTCTCCCCGATGCAGTACCGGGCGGTCGGACGGCGCTGCACGACGGGTTCGGCGACGGTGCTGGGGGACATCGCCCAGGGCACCACCCCCTGGTCCACGGCGAGCTGGGACGAGGCGCTGACCCACCTCGGCAAGCCCGGGGCCCGGGTGGAGGAGCTCACCATGGGCTTCCGCGTGCCCGGGGAAGTGATCGACTACGCGTCGCGCCTGCTGCCCGCGATCGCCCCCGAGCTGAGCCCGGCGCGGTCGATCCGCGAGTCGGTCGGCGCGCTGAGCATCCGTCAGGTCCCGTCCCCCGGGCAGGCGGTGGACAGCGAGGCGCTGGACGCGGCGTCGGCGCTGGCCCCGGCGACCCCGCCCCAGCTGGGGTCGGCGGTGGTGGACGCCTGCCGGGAGTCGCTGAAGCGGGAAGGCTCGATCGGCCTGATCGCGGCGGACCCGCGGATCCCGGAGCTGGGCGCGGCGCTGCAGGCCGCGGGCCTGCCCTACCTGACGCCCGGCACGGAGACCACGGCGGAGGCCCGCCTGACCCTGGTGCCGGCCTCTCTGGCGAAAGGCCTGGAGTACGACTACGTCGTCCTCGACGAACCGGCGGCCATCGTCGACGCCGAGCCCGACCGCCGGACCGGCCTGCGCCGCCTGTACGTCTGCCTCACCCGTGCGGTCTCCGGCCTGACGATCCTTCACGCCCGCCCCCTCCCCGAGGCCCTGGCCTGACCCCCCACCGCCTCTGTGGCCCCGAAGGGGCCTTCAGGGGGCGCGAGGAACTGCGCGACCGGCAAACCGCCGGGGGAGGTCCGTCGCCGGTCAACGAATCCGACCTCCCCGAGTGGTCCGCCGCCTGCGGCGCAGCCGCAGGCGCGACAGAGAGCCCACCACCCGGGGAGGTCCGGCCCCAGCTGCGGGACGAACCTCCGTGAGTGGTGTGTCGCTCGCGCGGTTCCTCGCGCCCTTGAGGGGGCCCCTTCGGGGCGCAGGGGGGGTCGGCGTCAGCCGACGAGGCGGCGCCATTCCTGGACCAGGCCCGGGTCGATCGGGCTGTCCCAGCCCGAGACGCGGACCGCGCCCCCGACGTGGAAGCCGTCGATGCCCGCGGCCTTCAGCGGGGCCACGTGTTCGGCCTTGAGTCCTCCGCCCACCAGGATCCGCTGACGGAATCCCGGCTCGCCCGCGCGCGTCACCTCATCCCGCAGCACGTCCATCCCCGACGCCACGCCGGCCTTCGACCCTGCCGTCAGCACCGTGTCCAGGCCGGGCAGGCCGTCGATCTCGGTCCGCACCGAGTCGCGGCTCACCGCGTTGTCCAGGGCCCGGTGGAACGTCCAGGAGCAGCCGGGGATCGCCTCCAGCAGGGTCCTCACCGCGGGCAGGTCGAGTTCCCCCTCCGCCGTCAGGAAGCCCAGCACGAACTCGTCCGCGCCCTCCGCCCGCAGCGCCTCGGCCTTGGCGCAGAGGCCCTGGAGGTCTCCGGGCTCGAAGCCGTCCCGGTCCCGGAGCATGACCCGGAGCGGGACGTGGACCGCCGCCCGGATCCGGGCGAACTCCCCGACGCTGGGCGTCAGGCCGTCCGCGGCCATGTCCGTGACCAGCTCAAGGCGGTCCGCGCCGCCCGCCGCCGCGGCCACGGCGTCCTCGGCGGACGTGGCGATAACCTCAAAGATTGGTCTAGACATGTCGCTCAGCCTGCCATACCGGGCCGCCGCCCGGCCAGTCCCGATCTTCGCCCGCGTCCCCCGCGCCCGCGCCCGCGCCGACCGCCGAGGCCCCCTCCTGCCGCTCGGCCGCGTCGGCTAGGCTCCGACCGGAGTCCGACGGGGAGGCGGGGGAGGACGCCGTGGCGATCGAGCTACCGGGGGAAGTGGTCTCGTTCCTGCAGTTCATCGGGGTGAACTGGCCGCAGGTCAACGAGGACAAGGTGCGCGAACTGGGCGCCCACGTGCGCGAGTTCGCGGACAACATCCGCAGCACGCACGACGAGGCGACGGCGACCGTGCAACGGATCGGCCAGTCCTACCAGGGCGCCTCCTACGAGGCACTGCTGGCGAAGTGGGGCTCGCTCTCGTCCTCGCACATGGACGAGCTGCTCAACGCCTGCGGCGTGGTGGCCACCGCGCTGGACGCCGCCGCCGACGTGATCGTGGCGATGAAGCTCGAGTGCATCGCGGAACTCGCCGTCCTCGCGGCCACCTTCGTCGCCGACCAGGCCGCCGCCGTCGCCACGCTCGGGCTGGCCGAGGCGGCCGAGGTGGCGATCGTCGAGGCCGCCGAGAAGCTGGTCGACTTCCTCACCCAGCAACTGGAGCAGTACGTCATCGGCGAGGTCATCGGAGCCGCCGTCGAACCGCTGGTCGGCGTCGTCTCCGCCGCGGTCGGCGGGCTGATGTTCCAGGCCGCCGAGAACGCCCTCGGCGTCGGCGCTGGCGGCGGAGCCGGGGACGGCTTCTACGTCCACCCCGACGAGCTGCACGCCCACGCCGAGGTGATGCACCAGCACGCCGAGACGGTCGCCGGCCATGCGGAACTGTTCCGGACCAAGCTGGCCGGGGTGAGCTTCGAGTGAGCAACCCCATCGTCCGCGCGCTGGAGCACGGCGCGCAGAAGCTCGGCAAGGCGCTCGCCGAGGACGCCGGACAGGCGGTCAAGAAGCTGTACCACCAGGCGGGTCACAACCTGAAGCAGGTCGCGAAGAACACCGCCGAGACCGACGCCAAGCACGCCGACGCGCTGCGCGCGCTGATGAAGGGCGCGGGCAAGGACGCCGAGCACGCCCCGCACGGCCTCGGCGGCGGGCACGAGCCGGGGCACGGGCTGGGCGGTGGCCGCGGCGCCGGCCGCGAACAGCTCGGCGATCCGCACGAGTCGGGCCGCCCGCTCGACTCCCGCTGCGACGGCGGCGAGCCGGTGGACATGGCGACCGGCCTGATGTTCATCGACCAGGTCGACCTCTCCCTCCCCGGCGCGCTGCCGCTGCAGTTCACCCGGAACTTCGACTCCGGCTACCGGGCCGGTCGGTGGATGGGCCGCCGCTGGGTGTGCACCTTCGACGAGCGGCTGGAGTTCGACGACGAGGGCGTCGTCCACCTCGGCGCGGACCGGATCACGCAGGCGTACCCCCCGGTCGAGGAGCCCGGCGTGCCGGTCGAGCCGAGCGCCGGGGCCCGCCGCTTCCTCCAACAGGCCGGCGAGGACGGCCGGTTCACCGTCACCGATCCGGGCACCGGCCTCGTCCGCGAGTTCACCCTGCGACCGGACGGCACGACGGCCCTGCTCACCGGCGTCCGCGACCGTCAGGGGCACCGCTACGACCTCGCGTACGCCGAGGACGGAACCCCGCTCTCGATCACCCACTCCGGCGGCTACCGGATCGAGGTGACCGTCGCCGACGGCCGGATCACCGAGCTGCGGCTGGGCGACACCGTCGTCATGCGCTACGGCTACACGGCCGGGAACCTGACCTCCGTCGTCAACTCCTCCGGCCTCCCGCTGCGCTTCGCCTACGACGCGGACGACCGCGTCCTGTCCTGGAGCGACCGCAACAACAGCCACTACTGGTACGTCTACGACGAGCACGGCCGGGTCGTGGACGAGGGCGGCGCGGACGGCTCGCTGCGCTTCCGCTTCAGCTGGGGCGAGCCCGACGCCGCGACCGGGCTGCGTACCAACACCGAGACGAACGCCCTCGGGCACACCACCGTCTACGAGGTCAACGAGCGCGCACAGATCGTCAGCGAAACCGACCCGCTCGGGAACACGGTCCGCTACGAGCGCGACGAGTTCGACCGGCTGCTGGCCCGAACCGACCCGCTGGGCCGGACCACCCGTTACGCCTACGACGGGTCCGGCGACCTGGTCCGGATCACCCGCCCGGACGGGGAGACGGTGGAGGCCCTCTACGAGGGCGAGTTGAGCCTCCCGCAGGTGATCCGCGAGCCGGGCGGCGTCGTCTGGCGTCAGGAGTTCGACGCGGACGGCCGACGGCTGGCCCTGACCGACCCGCTGGGCGCGGTGACCCGCTACGCCTACGACGAGGCGGGGCACCTGGCGTCCGTGACCGACCCCGGCGGGGCCGTCACCCGGGTCGGCTGCGACCCGGCGGGCCTGCCCGTCGCCGTCACCGACCCGCTCGGCGCGGTCACCCGCTACGAGCGCGACGCCTTCGGCCGGGTGGTCCAGATCACCGACCCACTCGGCCGGGTGACCCGCCTCACCTGGACCGTCGAAGGCCGCCCCGCCTCCCGCACCGACGCCGAGGGCAACACCGAGACGTGGGAGTACGACGGCGAGGGCAACCTGCTGGCGTACACCGACCCGCTCGGGCAGGCCACGCGCTACGAGTACACCCACTTCGAGACCCTGGCCGCGCGGACGACGCCGGACGGCGCGCGCATCGCCTTCCACCACGACGCGCACATGCAGCTCGTCGGCGTCACCAACGCCCTCGGGCAGCGCTGGACCTACACCTACGACGCGGCGGGCCGCCTCGTCGCGGAGTCCGACTTCGAGCAGCGGCCGCTGACCTACGAGCTCGACGCGGCGGGCCAACTCACCGCCACCGTCAACGCCCTGGGCCAGCGGACGGCGTACCGCTACGACGCCCTGGGCCGCCTCGCCGCCAAGCGCACCGACGCCGGCACGACCACCTTCGCCTACTCCCCCGCCGGACACCTCGCCCGCGCGGCCTCCCCCGACGCGGAGGTGCTGCGCGAGCACGACCTGCTCGGCAACCTCCTCCGCGAGACGGTCGACGGCCGCACCCTCGCCAACTCCTACGACCCCCTGGGCCGCCGCACCCGCCGGGCCACCCCCGGCGGCCACGTCTCCGCCTGGTCCTACGACGCGGCCGGCCGTCCGCTCTCCGTCTCCTCGCCCGGCGGCACGCTCGACTTCACCTTCGACACACTGGGCCGGGAGCAGCGGCGCCTGATCAACTCCGCGCTCACGCTCACCTCCGAGTGGGACTCGCTCGACCGCCTCACCGGCCAGTCCCTGACGGCCGGTCAGCAGACCCTCCAGCGCCGCTCGTACCGCTACCGCGCGGACGGCGCGATCACCGGCATCGACAACCGCCGCTTCGAACTGGACCCGGCAGGCCGGGTCACCGCCGTCCGCGCGCTCGACTGGACCGAGCGCTACGCCTACGACCCGGCCGGCAACCTGACCTTGGCCGACTGGCCCGCCACCGCCGCCACCCGCGACGCCCTCGGCGCCCGTACGCTCACCGGCTCCCGCCTGGACGCCGCCGGCCGCACCCGCTACGAGTACGACGCGGCGGGCCGGCTGACGCTCCAGCAGAAGACCCGCCTGTCCCGCAAGCCGGACACCTGGCACTACACCTGGGACTCCGACGACCGCCTCACCTCCGTCACCACGCCCGACGGCACCGTCTGGCGCTACCGCTACGACCCCTTCGGGCGGCGGCTGAGCAAGCAGCGCCTGGGCGCTGACGGCGTGTCAGTGGTCGAGCGGACGGACTTCACCTGGGACGGCCCGGTCCTCGCCGAGCAGACCACCCACGCCCCCTACCTGCCCGGCCCGCACACCCTGTCCTGGGATCACGACGGCCTCCAGCCGCTGGCGCAGACCGAGACCATCACCGCCCCTGACCAGGACCGGATCGACCGCCGCTTCTTCGCCATCGTCACCGACCTCGTCGGCACCCCGACGGAGCTGGTCGACCCCGCGACCTCGGAGGTCGCCTGGCGCGCCACCTCCACCCTCTGGGGCACCGTCACCTGGCCCACCACCAGTACGACGTACATCCCCCTCCGCTTCCCGGGCCAGTACTTCGACCCGGAGACACGCCTGCACTACAACGTCCAGCGCTACTACGACCCGGAGACGGCGCGGTACGTCAGCCCCGACCCGCTGGGGCTGGAGCCGGCGCCGAATGAGTACACGTACGTCCCGAATCCGCACGGCATACTGGACCCCCTCGGGCTCGCGCCATGCGAGATCAAGCGCCGCTGGGCCGGCAGAGCGGACTTCAGCAGTCAGAAGACCATGAGCAAGAAGTTCGACAGCCATGCGACCGACTTCGGAATCCAAGGCAACCGCAACGGCAAGAGCCTGGCTGCCTACAGGCAGGCGATGGTGGACCACATGACAGCCGTGGACACCAAAATCTACCGATTCAATTATCGCGGTCAAGGCCAAGCCGTGGGGTTCATCAACCCCGACACAGGCCTCATGGTCATGCTGAAGGCCGACGGGACCTTCTGGTCGGGTTGGAAACTGGGTTCCAACCAGTTTGCAGGCATCGTGGACAAGGGCTTTCTGTGGTGAACCGCCAATCCGACGATCACCGTCCCCCCGGCGGGGACGACACCTTGACAGGACTGCTCCTGTCCCCTTACGAGTTCGCTCCCGCCTGGTTGGCCCGAAACGCCAAGCAGGTGACCCCGCTGGTGGCACTCCAGGGACTGGATCCGCTTCTGATCGGGCAACTGGCGCGAGCTGCGCGCGGCGTGGATGCCCCAGCCGTTCAGCTGGGACAGGTCGAAGGTGGCAAGGTCACGTTCACGCTCGAGGCATTGGCCCGAGAGGACGCACTTCAGAGTGCGGTTCACCAACTGGGCACACCGAGCGTCCTCGCCACTGTCCCTGGCCGGGATGGGGCGCTCTATGTCTCGGCAGAGGGCTACGGTCTCGCCGCAGGCTCGGCTCCCTTCCTGGCCCCCTTCGCCCCCGCAGGTGTCGATGCGGCTCGCGGGCACTTCGTCCGTAGTATCAAGCGGCTGAAGGGGCAGCGCGCCTCCCTCGACCACTTGGCTGGGCTCTACCCGCCCCACCGACAGGTCGTCCGCCTCGGGGAGCTTCCCGAACCAGGCTCCGCACTCCGGCAACTTCGGGACGCCATGCGTGACTTCGTGGATGAGCAGACCAACGCCGAGACCTTCGTGCGACGGTGGCTCGATGCCCGAAGAAGCGCTCTTGCCCACGGAGAGCGGCTCCGGGAGGACCTGGAACGCCTGCTGTCCACCGTGTTCGCAGCTGCCGAGGACTATCCACTTGATCCCGAGCTCAGGGATCACCTCGATATGACGGAGCCACAGCTGCGTGCGCTGGTGGGCATGGCGCTGCAAGAGAGCGGTTGGGCATGAGCAGGTCTGTACCGACCTCGGTTCCGGAGTCGGTCGCGCTACTCCGGCGGGTCTATCCCGACAGCGAAGCCCGCACGGGCCCGGACCATCTCGCGGAGTTGGGCAGCGTGATCGAAGCCATTCCCTACCGCTGGCTCTACTGGCCCGAGTTGGTCGAGTCGCACGGCGCGGTGTTCGTGGACCTTTTCGGCGCAGGGGCCGCCGCCTTCCGTGAGGGCCTCGACGCGTCGGTCCGGCGGGGTCCAACTGGTCGATCCCGGACGGCATGGCTGGCTGTCGTCGACAGCTACAACCTGATCGAGCTGTGGCAGCTGTTCCGTCGGTGGCGGGGCGGCCTCGACGCGAGCGAGGAAGCCCTACTGGCCCTTGGCGGGCTCGTGCTGGAACCATGGCGCGCCCGCCTGAACAGTGCCTTCCCTGATCGGATGTTCACCGTGGAGATCGTTCCCCCGGACCCTGAAGTCGGGGTCTGCCTACAAGTCCGTCAGACCGCGCCCCGTCTCGATCCTCCGGCCGGCTGGTGAGAGCGTCGTCATGACCACCGGACACCAACACGTCGCACTCACCAGCCTCCCGAGGCGTCCGAGGGTCCGGGGCCTTGGTGAAGTGCCCTGCGGCCGTCGCGCCGCCCACCGGGCTTCGGGCAACTCGGGCCAATTCTCGATGTCTGCAGGCAATCGCGTTTTCCGGAAGAGTCGGAGCGGGCTTGCAGTCGGCCACCGGAAACGAAACGTGGCCCATTTATGGACTACTTTTCCAGGCGCCACGACATTCGGCTCCGCGTCTCCATCAAGCCAAGGCTTCCGCGTGCCGAATTCACGATTCCTCAAGCCTGACGGCAGTCCCGGCACAGGCCGTTGACGAAGGCGCCGGGGCGGCCGGGTGCGCGGCAGTCGTCGCACTCGCGGATGGGCTGGAGCAGGTCCGGCCCCTTCCGGGGTCGCAACCGCACAGGCGGCAGCTTGTCGATGAGACGGCTGCGGACGAGCCCGGCCGGGCGGTGGACCACCGCCGGCAGGCCCGCTGCCATCGCCTGCGCGAACTGCTCTGCCGTCACGCCCCGTTCGAACCATCGCGCCGCCTCACCGGCGAGCGCCTCGCAGTCGCGAGCGGAGAGGATCAGGCGGTGGTCACGCCGGGCGAGGTCGGCCAGCGCAGCATACGCAGCGTCCACAGCTTCGGCACCAAAAGGGGCGGCATCATCCCCTTCGACGCCTTCGTCGCCCACGACGCCCTCGTCCGCCACGGCGCCGTCGTCGCCCTCGGCGGCGGGCACGGGGGTCTCCTCCGGGAACGCGGGCGGCGTGGCCGCGTCCTCCGTCCGGAGGAATTCAGTCCACCACTCGTCGTCGTGCGGGACGGCTGAGAACCAGGTCCGGTACGCCCAGCGGTTGCCGCCTTCGCCGACGCAGATCTGGACGCGGCGCAGGTGGCCGGCCAGGGTGAGGTTGCGCAGGGCGGAGGCCACCGCCGCCTGGCCGAAGCGGGGTTGGGCCTGGGCGAGGGTCTTGATGTCCATCTGCGCGCCTTCGGGCAGCTGGTCGATGAAGGCCGCGAGGTAGGCCTCCCGCTCCGGGAGGTGGGAGAAGTCGCCACGCCTGGCGATCCGCTGACCGTTCGTCAGGCGCTTGCCGAACCCGGCGGTGGCCATCGGGCAGGAGAGGGTAGAGTCAACGTAGGCCATGGGTCGTCCTTGTCGATCCGTTGGTCCAGACCCCGGCCAGGTGTTGGTAGCACCCCCGGGGTCGTCTTGTTCGTGGACGTTAGGGCATAAGAACGCTTCGTGGCAACACGATCACAATTCGTCATACCGGGTCGCATTTGCGCGCTCGCGCGGGACAGGGTGGGTGGGTGGGAGAAATCCTCCCACCCACTTCCTTTGGGTGGCGCTCGCCGCTCGGCCCGAGGAGAGCGAGCGCCGAGCGCCGGGAAATTCCGGCCCGGAATTCCCGATTGCGCCGGCAGCCCGATGGGCGCGTTCCACGGCCTGCCCCCCGTACGTCCCGGTGAGCATCAGCGCCGCGCCGAGGACCGCGACCGCCGTCAGGCGTTCGCCGCCCAGGGCCACGCCCGCCAGCACGGCCCAGACCGGCTCGGTGCCCAGCAGCAGGCTGGCGCGGCTGGCCGAGGTGCGCTGGACGGCCCAGGTCTGGGCAAGGAAGGCGAAGACGCTGCAGCCCAACGCGAGGTAGGCCAACTGGCCCCAGGTGGAGGCTGATTGGCTCAGTGCAGGGAGACCGCCGCGGGCGGTCGCGGCCGGGACGGCGAACAGCGCGGTCCCCACGACGGTCTGAACGGCCGTCAGCTGCAGCGGACGGATCCCGCCACGCGAGGCCAGGCGGCCGACCAAGGCGACGTGGCCCGCCCGGACGACGGCTGCCGCGAGCATCAGCAGGTCGCCGAGTCCCGGGAGGTGCAGGCCGGTGCTTCCGGTCATCAGCAGGCCGACGGCGGCGACGCACACCCCCGCCGCCGCGAAGAAGCGCATCGGGAGGCGGCCCCCGTCGAGCAGCGGGGTGAGGACGATCGTCAGGCTGATGATGAGGCCGGCGTTCGCGGCGCTGGTGTGGGCGACGCCGTAGGTCTCCAGCAGCAGGATGGCCGCCTGGGTGACGCCCAGCAGGGCACCGGTCCGGAGCTCGGGCCGCGACCAGCCCCGCCTGCCCACCAGGGCCGCGCAGGCGAGTGCGGAGGGGGCGTAGCGCGCGAAGAGGACGGTGGGCACCGGCAGGACGGCGGTGGCGTCCTTGGCGACCAGGTAGCTCGAACCCCAGACGAGGGCGACGAGCAGCAGCACGGCGTCCGTGCGCCGGGAGTCGGACATGACGTCCACGCTTCCGCATGAGGACGATGAAGCCAAGGACCAGTCTCTGAAGGAGCGATTTAGAACCCCTACAGCGTCGTAGACTTTCCGCGTGGATGCCCGACAGCTGCGAATCCTGCGGGAGCTGGGCGAGTTGGGCAGTGTCACCGCGGTGGCGGAGGCGCTGCTGGTGACGCCGTCCGCGATCTCCCAGCAACTGCGTCTGCTGCAGCGGGCGATGCCGGTTCCGCTGACCGAGCGGTCCGGGCGGCGGGTGGTGCTGACCGAGGCCGGTGAGGCGCTGGCCGCCGCGGCGATCGACGTCGAGACCGCGCTGGAGCGGGCCCGGCACGCGGTCGCCGACTTCGTCGAGCAGCCCGACGCCGCCGTGTCCGTGGCGGCCTTCCACAGCGCGGCGGCGACCTTCTTCCCGCCCCTGATGCGCGCGCTCTCGGGAGCCGGTGCGCCCAGGCTGGAGCTGGCGGACGAGGACGTGGCCCAGGACCGCTTCCCGCCTCTCACCCGCCAGTACGACCTGGTGCTCGCCCACCGCCTCGACCATGCCCCGCCATGGCCGCGCACGGTGGCCGCGGCGACGCTGCTGCGCGAGCCGCTGGACGTCGCGCTGCCGGCCGACCATCCCTTGGCCGCCAGGTCCAGGCTGCGTCCGCGCGACGTGGCCGGTGAGCCGTGGATCACCGTGCACGACGGCTTCCCGCTGATGGCGACGATCGAGGCCATCGCCGCGGCGGCGGACGCGCGGATCGAGATCCGGCACCGGATCAACGAGTTCACGGTCGTCGCCGACGTCGTCGCGGCGGGCGGCGGCCTGGCCCTGCTGCCCCGGTGGACCGCGCGTCGGCACCCGGGCGTCGTGCTGCGTCCACTCAGCGGCGTGCACGCGGCCCGCCACATCGACGTGCTGCACCGGCCCGAGCGGGCGGCCCGTCGGGCGGTACGGACGGTCCTGGCCGAACTGCGCCGCGCGGCAGGGCAGGTGCGGCGCGGTGACACCGCCCGGAGGGACGGGGACGGCAGGGACGGCGATGAGAGGGAGCGGGGATGATGGGGGCATGGCCTCACCTCACGCGCACCAGGAGATCGCCGACGCCCTGCTCCCGCGGTGGACGGCGCTGATCGACCGCGTCCGCGAGGGCCGGACGGGCCCCGAGCCGCGCACCTACGGGGAGCAGCTGCTGCGCCGCTGGGGCGAGCCGCAGCGGCGCTACCACGACCTGCGGCACCTGCGGGCGGTCCTGCACCGGGTGGACCAGCTGGCCGAGTTCGCGGCCGACGCGGACAGCGTCCGGCTGGCGGCCTGGTTCCACGACGCCGTCTACGACCCGGAGCGCAGCGAGAACGAGGAGCGCAGCGCCCGCTTGGCGGAGCGGGTGCTGACGGAGCTTCTGGTGCCGAGCGCCGTGGTGGAGGAGACCGCCCGGCTGGTCCGGCTGACCGCCGACCACGCCCCGGACCGGGGCGACGCCAACGCGGCCGTCCTCTGCGACGCGGACCTCGCGGTGCTGGCCGGGACGCCGGAGGAGTACGCGGCGTATGCGGCGGCGGTGCGGGAGGAGTACGGATTCGTACCGGACGAGGACTTCCGCGTCGGCCGGGGCGCGGTGCTGGAACTGCTGCTGGCGCAGCGGGAGCTGTTCCGCACGCCGCCCGGGGCCGCTTCCTGGGCCGAACCGGCTCGGGCGAACCTCCGTGCCGAACTCGACCGCCTGCGCGGTAAGGTGCCGCCCATCGGATGAGCCGGACGAGAGAGCCGGACACGAGCCGGACAGGCTGACGGTCGGTCGGATCAGGGTGGGGCCCATGCAGATCGAGACCACGTACGAGTACCCGCGCGCGGCGATCCTGCGCGCCGTGCGGCGCGGCTATCTGCCGACCGTCGCCGCGCTGGGTCTGCTGGCGCTGGCGGCCGTGGTCGTCGGCGCGCTGCCGGGGAGCACGGCGGCGAGCCGGGTGCTGCTGTTCCTCGCGGGGATCGCCCTCGCCGCGGTCGCGGGCGGCTTCGCCCGGCACTCGGAGAACGGCGCGTCCCGGCAGACGGGAAAGCGGACGGTGCGCTTCTCGGAGGAGTCGCTGTCGCTGACGACGGGCGCGGAGTCCCACGTGGTCAACTGGCCGGCCATCCGCCGGGTCCAACTGCGGCGCGGCTGGCTGTACTTCGAGAGCACCGGGGCGACGCCCGGGTTCAGCCTCCCGGCGGAGGTGCTGGGCGAGAGCCAGTACGCGGAGCTGACCGAGTGGCTGCGCGGACGCAAGCTACTGGCCGCGTGACGCCGACCGCCGCCGCTTGCGGATGCGCAGGCCGGCCGCCGTGAGCCGGGCCACGATCTCGCGGCTGCGGACCGGCTGCGCGCCCAGCGCGAGGGCATCGTGGTACCGGTGCTCGGGAACGTCGTAGTGGTCGCCGTCGAAGCCCCGCTCGGGGATGCCCAAGGCGCGGGCGAAGGCATGGAGTTCGTCCAGGGACGCGTCGCTGGCCAGGTGCGACCAGAGCTTGCCGTGCCCGGGCCAGGCGGGCGGGTCGATCAGGATCACGGCGTCAACTCGCCCACGGGGGCGACCACGACGCCCTCCTTGCCGCAGACCCAGTGCGGATCGGGGCCCAACTCCGGTTCCACGGAGAGGGCGTGGGGATCGCCGTCCCCCGCGCAGGCGGTGCAGAGGGGCCAGCGGCCCCAGCCGTCGAGGAGGGCGTCCTGCATGTCCTGCGCGACCAGCCCGAGCAGGTAGTCCTTCCCGTCCGGCCACTGCTCCACCCACCAGCGTCGCTGCGCGACGGCGTCCTCCAGGAGGGAGACGATCTCCGCCTCGGCGATGTCCCGGACGGTCAGATCGTGCAGCAGGGCGCTTCGGGCGCTGTGAAGCGCCCGTTCGAGTTCGGTCATCCTTACAGTTTGCACTGTCGTCCAGTCGCACCTTCAGGGCGCGAGGCGGCAGGCATGTGCGGCTCCCCCGCGTGGGCGCGAGCAACGACACACCGCTCCGGGAGTCCGGCCCCTTCTGCGGACGAACCCTCCGAGCGTGGCAGGTTGCTCGCGCCTACGCGGCGGAGCCGCACATGCATGCAGGCTCGCGCCCCCGAGGGCGACTCCGCCGCCGAAGGCCGCAGGGCGGCTCCCCCGTTGCCGGGGGAACCGCCCTGCGGGGGGTTCAGTCGGGCTGAGGCTGGATCAGAAGTCCATGTCCCCGCCGGGCATGCCGGCGCCCGCCGCGGCGGCGGCCTTCTCCGGCTTGTCCGCGATGACCGCCTCGGTGGTGAGGAAGAGCGCGGCGATGGAGGCCGCGTTCTGCAGCGCGCTGCGGGTCACCTTGGCCGGGTCGATGATGCCCGTGCCGACCAGGTCGACGTACTCGCCGGTCGCGGCGTTCAGGCCGTGGCCCGCGGGCAGGTTGCGGACCTTCTCCACCACGACGCCGCCCTCGAGGCCGGCGTTGGTCGCGATCTGCTTGATCGGGGCCTCCAGCGCGACGCGCACGATGTTGGCACCGGTCGCCTCGTCGCCGTCCAGCTCGAGCTTGTCGAAGGCGATGCCGGCCTGCAGCAGGGCCACGCCACCACCGGCGACGATGCCCTCCTCGACAGCCGCCTTGGCGTTGCGCACCGCGTCCTCGATGCGGTGCTTGCGCTCCTTGAGCTCGACCTCGGTCGCGGCGCCGGCCTTGATGACGGCGACGCCGCCGGCCAGCTTGGCCAGGCGCTCCTGCAGCTTCTCGCGGTCGTAGTCGGAGTCGCTGTTCTCGATCTCGGCGCGGATCTGGTTCACGCGGCCCTGGATCTGCTCGGCGTCGCCGGCACCGTCCACGATGGTGGTCTCGTCCTTGGTGACGACGACCTTGCGGGCGCGGCCCAGCAGCTCGAGGCCGGTGTTCTCCAGCTTGAGGCCGACCTCCTCGGAGATGACCTGACCACCCGTCAGGATGGCGATGTCGCCGAGCATGGCCTTGCGGCGGTCACCGAAGCCCGGGGCCTTGACGGCGACGGACTTGAAGGTGCCGCGGATCTTGTTGACCACCAGGGTGGACAGGGCCTCGCCCTCGACGTCCTCGGCGATGATCAGCAGCGGCTTGCCGGACTGCATGACCTTCTCCAGCAGCGGGAGCAGGTCCTTGATGGCGCCGATCTTCTGGTTGGCGATCAGGATGTACGGGTCCTCGAAGACCGTCTCCATGCGCTCCAGGTCGGTGGCGAAGTACGCCGAGATGAAGCCCTTGTCGAAGCGCATGCCCTCGGTGAGCTCGAGCTCGAGCCCGAAGGTCTGCGACTCCTCGACGGTGATGACGCCTTCCTTGCCGACCTTGTCCATGGCCTCGGCGATGAGCTCGCCGATCGCCGGGTCGGCGGCGGAGATGGACGCGGTCTGCGCGATCTGGTCCTTGGTCTCCACCTCCTTGGCCTGCTCGAGCAGCTGGGCGGAGACGGCCTCGACGGCCTTCTCGATGCCGCGCTTGAGGGCCATCGGGTTGGCACCGGCGGCGACGTTGCGCAGACCCTCGCGGACGAGAGCCTGGGCCAGCACGGTGGCGGTGGTGGTGCCGTCACCCGCGACGTCGTCGGTCTTCTTGGCGACCTCCTTGACGAGCTCGGCGCCGATCTTCTCGTACGGGTCCTCGAGCTCGATCTCCTTGGCGATGGAGACACCGTCGTTGGTGATCGTGGGGGCGCCCCACTTCTTCTCCAGAACGACGTTGCGGCCCTTGGGGCCCAGCGTGACCTTGACAGCGTCGGCGAGCTGGTTCATGCCCCGCTCGAGGCCGCGACGAGCCTCCTCGTCGAACGCGATGATCTTCGCCATGGAAGTGGTCCTCCTGGACAGACTGGCTGCGTGCGGACCGCGCTGGCGCCCGCGACGGACGGCACCGGCCGACGGAGTTCCTTCCCCTCCGCGCCCGGGGCCTCACCGACCCGGCCCGTTCGCACTCTCTACCGCAGAGTGCTAACGCCAATGATTAGCACTCGACCCCCGAGAGTGCAAGCAGCCCCGAAGGGCTTCCTTGCAAGGGCGGTGGCGGGCGACGGGAGGGGGCAAGCAGCCCGAAGGGCTTCGTTGCAAGGGGTGGCAGGCAGCCGAGGGCGGGCACAACGCAAGGGACCCGGCGCCCCGGGGGCGACGGGTCCCTTGAGAAGACCTGCGTTTCGGCCTGGTGCCGTTCGGAACAAGGCTCAGCGGGTCGTATCAGTCAGCGATCACGCCGAGTGAGTGTCAGGCGAGCACGCGGACCATGTCCGCCTGCGGGCCCTTCTGGCCCTGCGAGATCTCGAACTCGACCCGCTGACCCTCCTCGAGCGACCGGTACCCGTCCATCTGGATCGCGCTGTAGTGGACGAACACGTCCGCACCACCGTCGACCGCGATGAAGCCGTAGCCCTTCTCCGCGTTGAACCACTTGACGGTGCCCTGAGCCATGCCAAACTCCCCTATTACTGGCCCTTTCACGGTCCGCACGCCGCGGACCGGGCCTGCACGGGCCACCGCCTTGGTGCCGTGGCTCGCTCGGCCGACGCTGAATGTATCCACTCCACTGCCCTGAGCAACAGAGCATTAGACGGGGAATTCTCACGTCTTCTTCAGCGACATTTCCGGCTGATGACTGCAAACTATGGCAATTCAGACGGGACAAACCGGGCTCATCCGACATTTCGCAACGTTAAATCTGCATGCCGCCGTCTCGCCCAACGGGACGGAAGAAAAGGTTTGAGACGCGGGAGAACTGCGCAGCACTCTACTCCTGCCGGAAGGGTGCAAATGCCAAGGCCGGGGTCCCTTTCGGGACCCCGGCCTCGACGGAATGCGGCAGGCGGGCGGCGCGGCTCAGCAGCCGCCGGCCACCGCCGGGATGATGGACACGCCCGCGCCCTCCGGCGTGGCCGTCTCCAGGCCCTCGGCGAAGCGCACGTCGTCGTCGTTCACGTAGATGTTGACGAAGCGGCGCAGCTTGCCGGTGTCGTCCAGCAGACGCGCGCGGATGCCCGCGTGGTTGGCCTCCAGGTCCTCGATCACCGCGGCCAGGGTGGCGCCCTCGGCCTTCACCTCGGCTTCGCCGCCGGTGTAGGTGCGCAGGATGGTGGGGATGCGGACGGTGACGCTCATGACGCGAGACCTGCCTCTCGGAACGAGTCAAGGGTGGGGCGGATGACGGCGGTCGGCCGGGCGCGGTCGGCCACCGCGTCCAGGGTCTTCAGTCCGTCGCCGGTGTTCAGGACGACGGTGGTCAGCGTCGGGTCGAGCACGCCGTTCTCGATCAGCTTGCGCGTCACGCCGACGGTGACGCCACCCGCCGTCTCGGCGAAGATGCCCTCGGTGCGGGCCAGCAGCTGGATGGCGTCGACGATCTGAGCGTCCGTCACGTCCTCCACCGCGCCGCCGGTGCGGCGGGCGATGTCCAGGACGTAGGGGCCGTCGGCGGGGTTGCCGATGGCCAGGGACTTGGCGATGGTGTCCGGCTTCTGCGGGCGGATCACGTCGTGGCCCGACTTGAAGGCGACGGAGACCGGGGAGCAGCCCTCGGCCTGGGCGCCGAAGATCTTGTAGGGCTTGTCCTCGACCAGCCCCAGGGCGATCAGCTCCTTGAGACCCTTGTCGATCTTCGTCAGCTGCGAGCCGGAGGCGATCGGGATGACCAGCTGGTCCGGCAGCTGCCAGCCGAGCTGCTCGCAGATCTCGTAGGCCAGCGTCTTCGAGCCCTCGCCGTAGTACGGGCGCAGGTTGACGTTGACGAAGCCCCAGCCCTCGCCGGCCGGGTCGCCGATCAGCTCCGAGCAGAAGCGGTTGACGTCGTCGTAGTTGCCCTCGATGCCGACCAGCTCGCCGCCGTAGACCGCGGCCATGACGACCTTGCCGGCCTCCAGGTCATGCGGGATGAAGACGCAGGAGCGCAGGCCCGTGCGGGCCGCCGCCGCGCCGACCGCGCCGGCCAGGTTGCCGGTGGAGGAGCAGGACAGCGTGGTGAAGCCGAAGGTGCGGGCGGCCTCGACGGCGATGGCGACGACACGGTCCTTGAACGAGTGCGTCGGATTGCCGGAGTCGTCCTTGACGTAGAGGGCTCCGGTGACGCCCAGCTCGCGGGCCAGGTTGTCGGCCTTGACCAGCTTCGTCCAGCCCGGGTTCAGGTTCGGCCGTGACGCCACGTCGGGCGAGACGGGCAGCAGCGGCGCGTAGCGCCAGATGCTGTGCGGGCCGTTCTCGATCTGCTTGCGCAGCGACTCCGGGTCGCCGACCGGGAGTTCGTACGCGACCTCGAGCGGCCCGAAGCACTCCAGGCAGGCGAAGTCGGGGGCCAGGGGCGTGCGTGCTCCGCACTCGCGACAGGAGAGCGCGACGGCGGGTCCGAAAGCGTCGGAAGGTACGGCAGTGTCAACTCGTGCCATGGTGGCGAGGCCTCTCTCCTCATCTTCCCCACGGCGCGTCTCGCCGTGGGCCGGAATTGGCACCTTCCCCACCGGGCCTCGCGAAGGAGAGCAGGCAGGAGGGTTGCCGGGACGTCAACGGGCCGTTCCCTCAGTCCCTCTGGATGAGCTCTGTGGCGGGCGGGACACTGGGGTTCCGCGCGCGTTTGTGGGTCTTGCGTACGATTCGGCCCCCGGTGTGCGCGGGGACCTTCTCGTCCCCAAGACTGTAACTGACGGCCCTGGTCCCGCCAGAGGCCGTCCGCGAGGCGAGACAGAGCCGGGCCGAGCGCCCCGCTCCGGACGGACGAACGATGGGGAGAGTTGTGCTCGACGAGGTCGCGGACTGGCTGCGCCGTCGCTCCTGGACCGCCGCCGACCGGCCCCTGGCCCAGCTGCTGGCGGCCAAGGAGCGGACCGGCGAGACGGTCAGCGTGGTGCTGCCCGCGCTCGACGAGGAGGCCACGGTCGGCGCCGTCGTCGCCGGGATCCGCCGTTCGCTGGTCGAGACGGTGCCCCTGGTGGACGAACTGCTGGTGCTGGACTCCGGCTCCACGGACCGGACGGCGGAGGTCGCCGCGGCGGCCGGGGCCAAGGTGATCCACCGGGACGAGATCCTTCCCGAGCTGCCGGCCGTGGCGGGCAAGGGCGAGGTGCTCTGGCGCTCGCTCTTCGTCACCAGCGGCAGCATCGTCGCCTTCGTCGACGCCGACCTGCGCGAGTTCGACCCGGTCTTCGTCTCCGGGATCGTCGGCCCGCTGCTGACCGATCCGGACGTGGCCTTCGTCAAGGCCATGTACGACCGGCCGCTGGACACCCCCGGCGGCTCCATACCGGCGGGCGGCGGCCGGGTCACCGAGCTGGTCGCCCGGCCGCTGCTGAACCTGCACTGGCCCCGGCTGGCCGGCTTCGTGCAGCCGCTCGGCGGCGAGTACGCGGCCCGCCGCTCGCTGCTGGAACGGCTCCCCTTCGCGACCGGCTACGGGGTCGAACTCGGGCTGCTGGTGGATGCGTTGGCGACGGCCGGGCTGGACGCGCTGGCCCAGGTGGACGTCGGCGAGCGCCACCACCGGCACCAGGACGCGGCCGGGCTGGGACGCATGTCGGCGGCGATCCTGCGCACCGCCGCGCACCGGCTCCCGCTGGACCCGCTGCACCCCGAGCCCACACTCACCCAGTTCGAACGCACCGACGCCGGCTTCACCCCCAGCACCACCCGGGTGCCCGCGCTGGAGCGGCCGCCGGCCGTCTCACTGCCCGAATACCAGGTTTGTCCGCGCTCGTCCTAGGCAAGGGAGACAACCATGACCGAGACCGAGACGCCGTACGGAACCGCCTCGATCCTGCTCGCCTCCAACCGCGGCCCCGTGTCGTACACCGTGGAGGACGACGGCACGCTCAGCGCCAAACGCGGCGGCGGCGGGCTGGTCTCCGGGCTCTCGGCCATCGGGGACGAGATCGACCACGTCTGGGTCTGCGCCGCCCTCAGCGAGGGCGACCGGGCCGCAGTGCGGCAGGGGTCCGTCACCGACCCGGCGCTGCGGATGCTGGACATCGACGCAGGAACGTTTGCGCGGGCCTACAACGGCATCGCCAACTCGACGCTGTGGTTCGTCAACCACCTGCTCTACCACACGCCGGTGGCCCCGGTCTTCGGCACCGCCTTCCGCCGGGAGTGGGCGTCGTACGAGTCCTACAACTCCGCCTTCGCGGAGGAGCTGGCCCGGCAGGCCGGCGAGGGCGCGGCGGTGCTGGTGCAGGACTACCACCTGACCCTGACCCCCCGTCTGCTCCGCTCACTGCGGCCGGACCTGCGGATCGGCCACTTCTCGCACACCCCCTGGGCGCCGCCGGACTACTTCCGGCTGCTGCCGGACGATGTGGCCGAGGAGGTGCTGACGGGCATTCTCGGCGCCGACCACGCGGGCTTCCTGACGCTCCGTTGGGCCCAAGCCTTCGCCGACTGCTGCGTCGCCGTGCTGGGCGCGGAGGTCTCCGACGACCTGGTGGTCCGCTACGGCGGCCGCAGCACCCAACTGGCCGTCCACCCGCTGGGCGCCGACGCCGAGTTCCTGCGCGAGCGGGCGCACCGCCCCGACGTGGACGCCCGCCTGGCCGCCCTGGAGGCGGCGGTCGGGGACCGGAAGACCATCGTCCGGGTGGACCGGACGGAGCTGTCCAAGAACATCGTCCGCGGCCTCCAGGCCTACCAGCACCTGCTGCGCAGCCGCCCGGAGTGGCTGGACCGGGTGGTCCACATCGCCTTCGCCTACCCGTCGCGCCACGACCTCCCGGAGTACCGGGAGTACACGGCGGCGGTGCTGCGCACGGCGCAGGAGATCAACGACGAGTTCGGCACCAGCGAGTGGCAGCCGGTGCTGCTGCATGTGCAGGACGACTTCCCCCGCTCGCTGGCCGCGTACCGGATGGCCGACGTGGCGCTGGTCAACCCGATCCGCGACGGCATGAACCTGGTGGCCAAGGAGGTCCCGGTCGTCTCCGATTCGGGCGTCGCCCTCGTCCTCTCCCGAGAGGCGGGCGCCTTCGCGGAACTCGGCGACGACTCCTTCCCGGTCAACCCCTACGACGTCATCCAGACCGCGGACGCCCTGCACGCGGCCCTCTCCCTGCCGGACGGGGAGCGCGCGGAACGCACCAAGCGCCTCGCGGCGGCAAGCACCGCGCTCCCGCCGACGGCGTGGTTCCTGGAGCAGTTGCACGCGCTGCAGGGTTGAGTCCTCGTCACTTGCAGCTGTAGTCGAAGCTCGCCGCCCCCTCGGCGGTGCCCGGCGCCGTGACCTTGAGGGTGGCGGTGCCGTGGAAGGAGCCCTTGCCCTGGACGGTCCAGCGGAGCGGAAGCTGGACGCTGCGCTGGCCGGCGCGGACGTCCTGGGTGAGCGGGCCGGAGTCGGTGCCGTCGCTGCGGAGCCAGCGGAACTGGAGCGTACCCGCGTGACCGTTGGTCCTGACCGTGCCGACGAGGAACTCGGCGCTGTCGCAGGCCAGTTGGGACGGCGAAGCGGTGACGGCCACCCCCTCGACGGCCAGCTTGGGCCCGAGGCGGGACCAGAGCAGCCAGCCCACGACGGCGAGGACGAGGAGCAGGGCGAGAACCCACCAGCCCCGGTTGCCCTTCGGTGCCGACGCCCTCTCGGGCGCGGGAGCAGCGGCAGGCGCGGCCTTCCCCTGCCACACGGCGATGGTGCGCGCGGTCTTGGGGTCGGGAACGCCCGGCCCGAAGCGGATCAGACTCTCCGGCCCCGCCGCGGGAGCGGCCTCACCGACCGCCTCCAGCCCAGGCGCTGACGCCTGCTCAGGCCCCTCCGCGGGAGCGGGGACGGCTGCCGCCACGACAACGGTCTCCTCGTGCCCGGCGGCCGGCATCCGCAGTTGCACCGTCGGCTGTGTCGGCGCCGACGGAGCGTCCTGCGGCGGCGATGCGGAGTTCTTGCCGAGCCGGATCGTACCCTCGGTGGGCACCGCGTCCTGGGGTTCTGTCATCGCTGCTCTCCTAGCCGATCTGGCAGCTCTGTGCGGTCAGCGTGATGGCTGCCGAACTCGGCAGGTACTGCCGCTGGTAGCCGGGGCTCTGCGCGGTGATCGTGCCCCAAGGACCGTAGTTGCACGGGCCGTTCGGTCCCACGACGCTCACATTCGTGAAGCCGGCGGACTTGAGGTCCGCTTGCGCCTTCGACCAGTCGGCGCCCAGCTCGTCCCGGTAGAGCAGGCAACTCGACGCCATTGCGGTGAGAGCCACCGAGGAACCCTTCGGCACCTGGCTGCCACCTGCCGGATCTTGTGCGTAGACCCCCAGGTGTCGCGCCGAGCACTGGTAGTCGTACACGACGTTGATGTGGTCCTTGGTGAACCCGGCAGCGATCAGGTTCTGCTGCGCGGTGCCCACACTCTCGCCCAGCACGTTGGGGACAGTGATGGGGGGCGTCGGGCTCGGGGAGGCGCTCGTCGGGGGGGCCGACGTCGCGGGGTGGCTGGTGGTGGGCGGTGGTGTCGTGGGGGCGTGGGTCGTCGGGGCGGCCGTCGTCGGCGGAGCC
>NZ_JBHSQJ010000142.1:0-13204 GCF_042658505.1 Streptacidiphilus monticola
GCCGGTGCCCGCGGTGCACAGGTAGGACGGCGAGCAGGACCCGTTGTTGCCCGAGGCCACGTCGTTCAGCGAACTGGTGTGCTGGTACGGGTACTTGGACGGGTAGTCGCTGCTGCCCGGGGTGCCCGCCACCGCGTACACGCCCGCGATGATCGGCGCGGAGGCGCTGGTGCCGCCGTAGACCTGCCAGCCGCTCGCCTGGTAGCTGTCGTAGACGGCGACGCCGGTGGCCGGGTCGGCGACGGCGGAGACGTCGGCGATGGTGCGCTTGGAGCAGCCGCTGTCGGTCTGCCAGCTGGGCTTGGGGTCATAGGCGGAGCAGCCGGAGCCGGTGCCCTCGGTGGAGCTGGTCTTCCAGACCGACTCGGTCCAGCCGCGGCTGTTCGAGGCCCGTGACAGCGAGGTGCCGCCGACCGAGGTGACGTACTGCGAGGCCGCCGGGTACTCGGCACCGTAGGCGCTGTCACCGGCGGAGACGGTGATGGCGACGCCCGGGTGGTTGAAGTAGGAGCTGTCGGCGCTCAGGTCGGTGGAGTCCTCGCTGCCGCCGTAGCTGTTGGAGACGTACTTGGCGCCCATGGCGACCGCGCGGTTGACGGCGGTGCCGAGGTCGCTCATGTTCGCCGAGGCGGCCTCGACCAGGATGATGTGGGCGTTGGGCGCGATCGCGGAGACCATGTCCAGGTCCAGCGAGATCTCGCCGGCCCAACCCGAGTCGGCGGTCGGGTAGTTGGTGCCGCCGTTCTGGTCGACCTTCTTGAAGCAGCCGTTCGCCGTGGTGCAGGACGGCAGGCCGTACTGGCTGCGGTAGGTGGCCAGGTCGGACTCGGCGTTCGGGTCGTCGTTCGCGTCGACGATCGCGACCGTGGCGCCCGCGCCGCCGTTGGCGGGCAGGTTGTACGCGCTGAGCAGGTCGGACGGTCCGTAGCCCGAGGGCGTGGCCATCGGGCTGACCGCGTTCAGGCTGAACGCGTGGGGCTGCACCACGTCGGTGCGGGCCAGCGCGAGGCAGGCCATCTGGTGCGGCTTGGCCGGCGTCGCGCAGAGCTGCTTGACCTTGGGGGTCGAGGTCGCCGCGGAGGCGCTGGGCGCGATGACACCCAGGGCGGCGGCGACGACCGCGGACACGGATATGGCCGCGGCGGCCGCTCGGTGGACGGGACGGTGGAGCAACGTGCCCTCCTGGAGGTGGGGGTGGACGTGCAGGGGCCGTACTGGGACCGTGCGGAAGCTGCCGTTGTTGCCCACATGTTTCATGCGCATGACAGCCCAGTGCTGCTGTCACCCCGTCGCGGGGTGCTTGGCGGGACGAAGATAGCGAAGCCGCGGAGGGCCCACAAGACGCCCTTCAGCTCGCCGAGTGTCCGGAAAAATCCCCCCACCCGGCCGCCCGGACCCGCCAAGTCGCGGATGGTGCTTGCCAGAACCGGCACCTGCGCCGCTACGGTTCACGCATGCACACGGACGACAGACGCGCCGCGGATCTCGAGGAGCTCGGCCTCACCAACTACGAGGCCCGGGTCTACCTCGCGCTCATCCGCCGCGACGTCTTCACGGCGGCCGAAGTCGCCCGCGAGGCCCAGGTCCCGCGTCAGCGGGTCTACGACGTGCTGGAGGGCCTGACCCGGCGTCAGCTCGCAGTGCTGCACCCGGGCCGCGTGGCCGGCTATTCGGCGGTGGCGCCCGAGATCGCGGTGGACCGGTTGATGGAGCAGCAGCGCCGCTCGCTCGGCCGGCTGGAGCGGCTCTCCACCGAGCTCGCGGCGGAACTGCTGCCGACCTGGAGCAGCGGCCGCACCCACACCGACCCGCTCGACTACGTCGAGGTGCTGCGCGACGCGGCGGACATCAGCGACCGCTTCGCCCGCATCCAGACCGAGGCCGAGCGCGAGCTGCTGAGCTTCTCCAAGCCGCCCTACATCACCCCGACCGAGAACACGGCCGGCCTCGCCGCGGCGGCCAGGCTGCGCGCGGCCTCGCTGACCATGCGCTCGCTCTACACCAAGGACCTGCTGGACGATCCCGAACTGCTCGACATCGCGCTGCGCTTCGTGGAGGCCGGCGAGGAGATCCGGATCGCGGAGGCGCTGCCGCTCAAGATGATCGTCGCCGACGGCTCGACGGTGATGTGCGACATGCCTGACCCGGTCGCCCGCGCCGAGGCGACGACCGCGCTGGTCATCCGCCACCCCTCGCTGGCCGAGACGCTGCGGCTGGCCTTCCAGGCACTCTGGGACGAGGCGCCGACGCTGGAGCAGGCGATGACCCTGCGGACCGCCGGCTCGTAGGGCCTGTCCGGAGCGGCGGAGGGGGCGCGGGTGACCCGCGCCCCCTCCGGGCATGTCCGCTGACGGACGGTCAGCCGACGGTTCGTCAGTACCAGTTGTGGGCCTGCCAGAAGGCCCAGGCCGCGTTCGGCGAGCCGTAGGTCTGGTTCATGTAGTCCAGCGCCCAGCGGATCTGGGTGGCCGGGTTGGTGCGCCAGTCGGCGCCCGCGGAGGCCATCTTCGAGCCCGGCAGGGCCTGGCCCAGACCGTAGGCGCCGGAGGAGGGGTTGGTCGCGTAGACGTTCCAGCCGCTCTCGTGCGAGATGATCTCGCTGAACGAGGCCAGCTGGTCGGCCGGCACGATCTGCGCCGCGATCTGCTGCGGGCTGCCGGTCAGCGTGGCCCGGCTCTGGGACCGGTTGGCGGCGGCCTTGGCGGCCGCGGCGGCGCGCTCCTGCGCGGCCTTCTGCGCGGCGGCCTTCTGCGCGGCGGCGGCCCTCGCGGAGGCGGACGCGGGCGCCTCGGCCTGGGCCTGGGCGGACTGGCTGGCGGCCACGGCCTGCGCGTTCGGCTCGGCTATCGTCCTGCCGGCCCCGCCGGCCGGCAGCGCGACGGCGGCCGAGACGGCCAGGCCGGCAGCGGCGGTCGCGCCGGCGACCGTCGCGATCGTCTTCTTGCGCAGGTTGAAGCTGGGCAGGGAAGGCATGCGAAAGGAACCTCAATCGGTTGGCTGTACGCTGCGGCCGCATGGCGATCGCAGGGCGGGACAGGGGCCCTGCGATGTCGGCCGGCGCCTTGGGCACCCCGGTCTCGGTGGGCGGTGCCTGGCTGAAGGCGGCTTCCCGCTCGGAGAGAGCCGGGGCCGCCCTGACGACCCGGCCATTCTTAGCCGGGCTCTCAGCTGGTTCCAAGGCCCGCTGCTACTATGCGACTCCGTATTCGAACGGCGTTCGCCGTCTCCGCGCCTTCGCCTCTTCGCTCCCCCGCCTTCGCCGCGCGGACTCCGCCGCACGAGCACAAAGGCCGCCTCCCCGCAATCGGGGAGACGGCCTTGGGGTGATGCCGGACGATCAACTATGGGCGCTAGTAGGGGGGCTCGCCGGTGTGGCGAGCGTCACTCCCGCAGGCCCGGGCATCGCCCGCCCGCGGTCCGCGGCGGCTTCGTTCAGTCGGCCAGTTCGGCGCCCAGACGGGCGACCCGGCTCAGCAGCACGAGCACCCGCTCGCGCTCCGGGTCGTCCAGCGGGGCCAGCAGCTGCTGCTGGACCCCGGCGACGCCCTCGGACACCTGGCTCAGGAGCTGCTCGCCCGCGGGCGACAGCGAGAGCAGGTTCCGGCGGCCGTCGGCCGGGTCGCGCCGGCGCAGCACCAGTCCGCGCCGGACCAGACGGCTGATCAGCTCGGCCATGGTGGCCTTGTCCAGGGAGGTGCGCTCCCCGACGGTGCGCTGGTCCATGCCGGGCTCCTCGGCGAGCGCCTCCAGCACCGCGTGCTGAGGCGCCGTCAGGTCGCCCGGGACCAGCTCCGCCCAGAGACGGGTGTGGACCTGCTGGGCCACCCGGATCAGGTAGCCGACCACCCGGGGCGCGTCGAGCAGCGGACGGGCGTCGACCATCGTCTCCAGGGCGATGTCGTCCATGCGGGCCAGCCGGGCCAGCGCCATCATCAGTTCGGAGCGCTCGGCCTCGGAGAGCGGGTCGAGCAGGCGCTGCTGCACCTGGGCGACGCCCGGCGAGGCGTCGTTCATCACCTGGGTGCCCAGCGGGGAGAGCGAGAGCAGCTTGCGCCGGCCGTCGGCCGGATCGCGGCGGCGCAGCACCAGGCCGCGGCGGACCAGGCGGCCCACCATCTCGGCCATCGTGGCCTTGTCGAGGGAGGCGCGCTCCCCTACCGTCCGCTGGTCGGCACCCGGCTCGACGGCCAGGGCGATCAGGGCGGCATACTGAGGAGCCGTCAGCTCGGCGCCCACGTGCTCGGCCCACAGACGCGTGTGGACCTGCTGCGCCACCCGGATCAACTGACCCGGCGACTGGCACAAGCGAGGGGCGGTACCTGTCATTGCGATATCCCCCAGCACCATGGAACCGTCCAGGAATGTGATGCGACGCGCGACGCGGATGCGGCGCGCTCGCGTGTGATGGGCAGGCGGCGCGGATCGCGCCTCGGGACCGCTGTGGGGGTCTTGTGGAGGCGGGGGCTACCGGGCAGCCGTCGGCTGTTGGCGCACACTATACAAACCATCTGTGGCAAGACGACACGCTGCGGAGAGCTGCATCTGAATCGTGATATGCGAGGTTTTCCGGGCGTCGGATCAGCTCTTGGCGAGGCTGCTGAGCAAAAGGTCGGCAAAGGACCTGCCGATGTCCTCGGGGGTCAGCTCCCCCTCCGGCCGGTACCAGCTGCCGAGGTGGTGCACGCCGCCGAAGAACTGATGGGTCACCAGGTCGGCGGGGATGTCACTGCGGAAGCGGCCCTCTGCCTGCCCCTCCTCGATCAGCCCGCGGAACCGCTCGTGGTAGCGGCGCCGCTCGGCACGGACCTGGGCCAGCCGCTCGGGGGGCAGCATGTGCATGGAACGCCAGGAGACCATCGCGTCGTCGAGGTGCGACAGCGTCGTGACCACGACGTCGGCGGCCGCCTCGGCCAGCCGGTCGGCGACCGGGCCGGGCCCTGAGGCGATCTCCTCCAGCCGGGCGGACTGCAGCGCGAGCAGCCTCGAGTAGATCTCCTGCAGCAGGTCGTCCTTGGAGGAGTAGTAGTGGTACATCGCGCCCTTGGTGACACCCGCGGCGGCGACGATCTCCTGCACCGAGGTGGGCGCGAAGCCGCGCTCGGCGAACAGCCGGCTCGCCGTCTCCAGCAACCGCTCCGGCACTCCCACGGTGGTCTCCCTCACTCGACGTGTTCCGCAGGGCAGTCTAGCCCGCATACCTACTGGTCGGTATGGTGGCGCGCATGAGCTCTCCCCCCGGACTCGACCTGGACCGGCTGCGCGCCCGCCTCGACTCCCCGCCGCTGGCGGCGGAACTCATCGCGGGCGGCAAGTCCAACCTCACCTACCGCCTCACCGACGGCGAGCGCCGCTGGGTGCTGCGCCGACCGCCGCTGGGCCATGTGCTGGCGACCGCGCACGACATGGCCCGGGAGTACCGGGTGCTGGCGGCGCTGGCGCCGACCGGGGTGCCGGTGCCCCGGGTGGAGCTGCTGTGCGAGGACCCGGACGTGCTCGGTGCTCCCTTCTACCTCATGGAGGAGGTGCCCGGCACCGTCTACCGCACCGCGGCCGACGCCGCCGCGCTCAGCCCCGAGCGCGCCCGCGCCCTCTCCTTCGCCCTCGTGGACGTGCTGGCCGAGCTGCACGGCGTGGAACCGGCCGCCGTGGGCCTCGCCGACTTCGGTCGGCCGGAGGGCTACCTGGAGCGTCAGGTCTCCCGCTGGCACCGGCAGTTCGAGGCCAGCCGCAGCCGGGAGATCCCGGGCATCGAGGAGCTGCAGCGCAGGCTCGCCGCCGCCGTCCCCGCGCCGCAGCGCGCCACGGTCGTGCACGGCGACTACCGCCTGGACAACACCATCGCCGCAGCGGACGACAGCATCGCGGCCGTCCTCGACTGGGAGATGGCCACGCTCGGCGACCCGCTCGCCGACGTCGGGCTGATGCAGGTGTACTGGGAGATGGCGGACCGGATGCCCGGCAACGCCGTCACCGCCGCGGTCCGGCCCGAGGCCGGCTTCCCGGGCATGGCCGAACTGGTCGAACGCTACGCGGCCCGCACCGGCCTGGACCTCGCCCCCCTCCCCTGGTACACCGCCTTCGCCCAGTACAAGCTGGCGGTCATCGCGGAGGGCATCCACTACCGCTACACCCAGGGCAAGACCGTGGGCGAGGGCTTCTCCGGCATCGGCGCCGTCGTGCCGCCGCTGGTCGCCGCCGCGCTGGACGCCCTGGCCGACCACGGAGAGGCCTGAGCCATGGACTTCGGCTACGACGCCCGCACCGAGGAGCTGCGCGGGCAGCTCCTCGCCTTCCTCGACGAGCACGTCTACCCGGCGGAGCCGGTCGCCGCCGTCCAGTTCCGCGAAACCGCCGACCCCTGGGCCCGCCTCCCGGTGATGGCCGAGCTCAAGGCGGAGGCCCGCAAGCGCGGGCTGTGGAACCTCTTCCTCCCGGGCGAGCACGGGGCCGGCCTGACGAACCTTCAGTACGCGCCGCTGGCCGAACTCACCGGCCGCAGCCCGCACCTGGCCCCGGAAGCGGTCAACTGCGCCGCACCGGACACCGGCAACATGGAGGTGCTGGCCGAGTTCGGCACCCCGGAGCAGCAGGCACGGTGGCTCACCCCGCTGCTGGAGGGCGAGATCCGCTCCGCCTTCTGCATGACCGAGCCCGACGTGGCCTCCTCGGACGCGAGCAACATCGCCACCCGGATCGAGCGCGACGGGGACGAGTACGTCGTCAACGGCCGCAAGTGGTTCGCGTCGGGGGCCATGGCCCCGGAGTGCGAGATCATGATCGTCATGGGCCGGACCGATCCGGACGCGCCCAAGCACCGGCAGCAGAGCATGATCCTGGTCCCCCGGGACACCCCCGGCGTCGAGGTGCGCCGCGGCATGGAGGTGTTCGGCTACACCGACGGCCCGCACGGCGGCCACGCCGAGGTCGTCTTCACCGACGTCCGCGTCCCGGCCTCGAACATCATCGCGGGCGAGGGGATGGGCTTCGCCATCGCCCAGGCCCGTCTGGGGCCGGGCCGCATCCACCACTGCATGCGGCTCATCGGCATGGCCGAGCGGGCCGTGGAGCTGATGTGCCGCCGGGCCGTGGACCGGGTCGCCTTCGGCAAGCCGCTCGCCGAGCAGGGCGTGGTCCAGGAGTGGATCGCCGAGTCCCGGGTGCGGATCGAGCAGTTGCGGCTGCTGGTGCTCAAGACCGCCTGGCTGATGGACACCGTCGGCAACAAGGGCGCGCACACCGAGATCCAGGCCATCAAGATCGCCACACCGCGGACCGTGGAGTGGATCGTGGACAAGGCCATCCAGGCGCACGGCGCCGGCGGCGTCTCCCAGGACTTCCCGCTCGCCCAGCTCTGGGCCCAGGCCCGGACGCTGCGGCTGGCCGACGGGCCGGACGAGGTGCACCGCCGCTCCCTGGCCCGCCGCGAGCTCAAGCCCTATCTGAACCGGTAGAACTGACTTCCCGTCAACAACCCTCTCCCTCAAGGAAGGACGAACATGTCCGAGCAGAACCGCGTCGCCATCGTCACCGGGGCCGCGCGCGGCATCGGCGCCGCCACCGCCGTCCGGCTGGCCGCCGACGGCTTCGCCGTCGCCGTGCTGGACCTCGACGAGGCGCACGGCAAGGACACCGTCGCGCAGATCACCGCCGCGGGCGGCCGGGCCCTCGCCGTCGGCGCGGACGTCAGCAACGCGGAGCAGGTCGCCGCGGCCGTCGAGCGCGTGGTCGCCGAGTTGGGCGCGCCGACCGTGCTGGTGAACAACGCCGGCGTGCTGCGCGACAACCTGCTGTTCAAGATGTCCGAGTCGGACTGGGACACCGTCATGAACGTCCACCTCAAGGGTGCGTTCCTGATGTCCAAGGCCGTGCAGAAGCACATGGTGGACGCCGGCTACGGCCGGATCGTCAACCTGTCCTCCTCCTCCGCGCTGGGCAACCGCGGGCAGGCCAACTACTCCGCCGCCAAGGCGGGCCTGCAGGGCTTCACCAAGACGCTGGCCAAGGAGCTGGGCAAGTTCGGCATCACCGCCAACGCGGTCGCCCCGGGCTTCATTGCCACGGACATGACCGCCGCGACCGCCGAGCGGGTCGGCATGTCCTTCGACGACTTCAAGGCCGCGGCCGCCACACAGATCCCGGTCGGCCGCGTGGGCACCCCCGAGGACATCGCCCACACCGTCTCCTTCCTGGTGAGCGAGGGCGCGGGCTTCGTCTCCGGCCAGGTCGTCTACGTCGCCGGCGGCCCGCTGGATTAGCACCCCTGGCCGGCGGGGTGCGAATTCCGGACGGAATTGGCGCCCCGCTGGCCGGATATTTTCGCCATTCGCCGAGGAATACAACCGACCGGTCCTGCAACCCATTTTCGAAGCGCGGGCCTTTCCCAGCCGCCGACTCGGTCAAACGTGCACAGGGCCAGCATGAAGTAGGTCACATCCGGACGTGGCGGCGCGGCGGAGATTGTGTGAAACCCAGGGTCTGTTTATCCGGCCCCGACATTGCCGAGGTCACGCGGTCATCACGAACAAGGAGTGACTGGCAGGCGCTCCGACGGAACACGGTAACGTCGAAAGGGTGCGTAGTCAGAAGAGAGCCGAGCCGAGAGAAGCCCGAAACACCCCACCCCCTCCCGTGCCACCCGCGGGCATCTGGGACCGGCTGCCGGTCAGCCGGGGGCATGCGGTGCTCTTCTGCCTCGTCGCCGCCTTCTACCTGGCGGTGATCGTCGCGGTTCTGACCACGTCCAGGCTCGTCGCCCTGGACTGGAAGGTCATGCTCTGGGCGCCCTACCAGCGACTGCCCAAGCTCAACGACTTCCTCAACCTCTACGTCGTCACCGGCCAGCGCGGCCCCTCCGCGATCGCCGCGACCGCCTGGCTGGCCTGGCGCTCCTGGCGCACCCGCAGCTGGCGGCCCCTGCTGATCCTGGCGGTGGCCTTGGTGCTGCTCAACATGACCGTGGGCGCGGTCAAGATCTTCACCGGACGGCTCGGACCCCACTACGCACACGTCTTCGGGTCCAACGAGCTGTTCATGGGCGGCGGCATATTTCCCTCCGGGCACACGGCCAACGCCGTCGTGACCTGGGGTGTGCTGGCCTACCTGGCCATCCGCGGCCGCCGGGCCGGCGCGGTGCTGGCCGGCTGGATGGGCTTCTCGGTCGGCGTGACGACGGTGTACCTGGGCACGCACTGGGTCTCCGACGTCCTGGCGGGGTGGGCGTCGGGCCTGCTGGTGCTGCTGGCGCTGCCGTTGTTCGAGCCCATCGTCAGCACGATGGACGACCGCCTCCAGGCCTTGGTGACCCGCCGTCGTGGTGACGCCCCGACGCTTTCGCCGATCCCGGCCCCGCGGAACCGGGAGCTGCAGGAGTCGCCCCGATAGAGGGGCGCGGCCCAAGGGTGCGACACCCAGGGCGCGGCCCCCAGGGGCGCGAGGATCTCCCACCCTCCCCCAGCCTTCGGCCGGGGGTGCCCCCACGGCGGGAGGTGCCCACCGCGAGCGACACACCACCCGGGGAGGTCCGTCCCGCACCTGGGGTCGGTCCTCCCCGGGTGGTGTGCTGCCCGCGCCCACGCGNACACCACCCGGGGAGGTCCGTCCCGCACCTGGGGTCGGTCCTCCCCGGGTGGTGTGCTGCCCGCGCCCACGCGGCGGAGCCGCAGATGTCGACAGCTTCGCGCCCCTGACGGGGTGCGACTAACGATTGGCGACGGCCTGCTTGATGAGGGTCTTGCCGAAGTCGCGCATCAGGCCCGTGCCCGCGTGTGCCTCGTCCATGACCTCGCTGAACGCCGCGACGAAACGGTTGACCTCGCGCTCCGTGATGATCAGCGGGGGGATCAGCTTGATGACTTCCAAGTGATCGCCGGACACCTGGGTCAGGATCCGGTGACGCTGCATCAGCGGCACCACCACCATCTGCGCGAACAGCCCCTTCCGGGCCGCCTGCAGGGCCGTCCAGCCCGTGCGCAGCTTCAGCGACTGGGGCTTGCCGAACTCGATCCCGATCATCAGGCCCCGCCCACGCACGTCCGCGAGCATCTCGTACTTGGGCTTCAGCGCCGCCAGCCGCTCCCGGAACAGGTCGCCGACCGCCCGGGCGTTCTCGACGACCTTCTCGTTCTCCATCACATGGAGCGTGGCCAGGCCCGCCGCCATCGCCTGGGCGTTGGAACCGAAGCTCGCCGAGTGCACCAGCACCCGGTCCATGGACGAGTAGACCTTCTCGAAGATCCACTCCTTGCCCAGCGTCGCGCCCACCGGCACGTAACCACCCGACAGGGCCTTGGCCGCGCAGACCAGGTCGGGCTCGACGCCCTCCTCGTGCTGGTAGGCGAAGAAGTCGCCGGTCCGGCCGATGCCGGTCTGGACCTCGTCGGCGATCAGCAGCGCCTTGTGCCTGTGCAGCAACTCCTGCGCCGCGCGCAGGTATCCGGGCGGGCAGGCATGGACGCCCTTGCCCTGGATCGGCTCGACGATCAGCGCCGCGACGTCGCCCTTCCTCAACTCCCGCTCCAGGGCGTCGAGATCGCCCAGCGGGAGCGCCGTGTCCGGCAGCAGCGGGGCGAAGCCCTTGCGGAAGCCGTCCTCGCCGTTGACCGAGAGCGAACCGGTCGTCAGGCCGTGGAACGCGTGGTCCGCGAAGAGCACCCGCGGCTTGCCGGTCGCATAGCGCGCGAACTTCAGCGCGGTCTCCACCGCCTCGGTGCCGCTGTTGCCGAAGAAGACGCGGTCCAGGTGCGGGGTGTGCGAGAGCAGCTTCTCCGCGAGCAGGCCGGGGAGCGGCTGGCAGTCGAAGCGGGTGAGGTCGGCCAGCTCCAGGTCCATCACCTGGTGCAGGGCGTCGCGGACCACCGGGTGGTGCCGGCCGAGAGCGAAGATGCCGAAGCCGGCCAGCATGTCGAGGTAGTCGTTGCCCTCCTCGTCGTAGAAGTAGGCACCCTTGGCCCGCTGGTAGACCTTGTCGAAGCCGATGGTGTGCAGCATCCGGGGCAGCTGGTGGTTCAGGTACTCCGTGTGCAGGCGGTACCGCTCCGCGCCGCGGGCCTTGAGCAGGCCTTCGAGGTCGAAGGCGTCGGAAAGTTCGTCAGAGGCCACTGCGGGGCTCCCCTCCTGCGAGTTGTCGGTCGCCCGCCAGCAGGCCCAGGGCCTTGGCGGAGGCGGCGGTCTGTGCGGCGATCCCGGGCCCGGTGAGGCCGATCTCGTTGAGGATCTCCCCACGCGAGGCGTGCTGGAGGAACTCCTGCGGGATGCCCAAGGTACGTGTCGGCACGTCGAGTTCGGCGTCACGGAGGGCCTGCGCCACGGCCGAGCCGACGCCGCCGACGCGGCCGTTGTCCTCGACGGTGACCACCAGCCGGTGCCGGGCGGCCAGTTCGAGCAGCGCCGGGTCCACCGGCCGCACCCAGCGCGGGTCGACCACGGTGGCACCGATGCCGTCCGCGGTCAGCAGCGCCGCGGCGTCCAGACAGGCCGGGGCCATGGTGCCGACGGCGACCAGCAGCACCTCGGGCTGGACGCCCGCAGGGGCGGTGCGCAGCAGCACGTCCACGCCGCCGATCCGCTCCTCGGCGGCGATGGGCGGCCCGACCTCGGCCTTCGGGAAGCGCAGCACGGTCGGGGCGTCGTCCACGTCCACGGCCTCGCGCAGCAGCGCCCGCAGCTGGTCGGCGTCGCGCGGGGCCGCGATCCGGATGCCGGGGACGACCTGAAGGATCGACAGGTCCCACATGCCGTTGTGGCTCGGCCCGTCGGAGCCGGTGACGCCGGCCCGGTCCAGCACGAACGTGACGCCGCACCGGTGCAGCGCGACGTCCATCAGCACCTGGTCGAACGCGCGGTTCAGGAAGGTCGCGTAGACGGCGACGACGGGGTGCAGCCCGCCGGTGGCCAGCCCCGCGGCGGAGACGGCCGCGTGCTGTTCGGCGATGCCGACGTCGTAGATCCGGGCGGGGAACTCCCGGGCGAACCTGGCGAGTCCGACCGGCTGCAGCATGGCCGCCGTGATGGCGACGACGTCCTCGCGCTCGCGGCCGATCTCGACCATCTCGGCGCCGAAGACCGACGTCCAGGAGACGCCGGTGGAGGGCCGAAGCGGCTCCAGGGTGACCGGGTCGATCGCGCCGACCTGGTGGAAGTGGTCGGCCTCGTCCAGCTCGGCGGCGCGGTAGCCGCGGCCCTTCTCGGTGATGCAGTGCACGATGACCGGTCCGCCGAAGCCCTTGGCCCGGCGCAGTGCCGACTCCAGCGCCGCGATGTCGTGGCCGTCGATGGGGCCGACGTACTTGATGCCCAGGTCCTCGAACATGCCCTGCGGCGCGAAGGCGTCCTTGAAGCCCTTCTTGGCACCGTGCAGCGCCCCGTACAGCGGCTGGCCGACGACCGGGGTGCGCTGCAGCGCCTCCTTGCCGAGCTGCAGGAACTGCTCGTAGCCGCGCGTGGTCCGCAGCGTCGCCAGGTGGTTGGCCAGGCCGCCGATGGTGGGCGCGTAGGAGCGCTCGTTGTCGTTGACGACGATGACGACCGGGCGGTCCGTGGCCTCGGCGATGTTGTTCAGGGCTTCCCACGCCATGCCGCCGGTGAGCGCGCCGTCGCCGGTGACCGCGACGACCCGGCGGCCGGTCTCGCCGCGCAGTTGGAAAGCCTTGGCCAGCCCGTCGGCGTAGCCGAGCACGGTCGAGGCGTGCGAGTTCTCGATGACGTCGTGCTCCGACTCGGCCCGGCTCGGGTAGCCGGCCAGCCCGCCCTTCTGCTTGAGCAGGGAGAAGTCCTGACGGCCGGTCAACAGCTTGTGCACGTAGCTCTGGTGGCCGGTGTCGAACAGGATGGGGTCCTGCGGCGAGTCGAAAACCCGGTGCAACGCAATCGTGAGCTCAACGACACCCAGATTGGGACCGAGGTGTCCACCCGTACGGGTGACGGCCTCGATGAGGAAGGTGCGCACCTCCTCCGCCAGGTGCGGCAGCCGGTCGGCGGGGAGCTGCTTCAGGTCGCGCGGGGAGTTGATGGATTCGAGGATCAAACGACTCACCTTCCCTGGTGCAAGGCCGTGGCGAGGCCCGTTCTGACGGTCGGTCGGGGGCTGGGTCGGGCCTTCGGTCAGCTGCCGACGGTCACGATCGGTTCTCCCGCGGCGGTTCCCTCCTCACCCATCTGCTCGGCGAGTTTGAGGGCCTCCTCGATCAGGGTCTCCACGATCTTCGAC
>NZ_JBHSQJ010000143.1:0-16093 GCF_042658505.1 Streptacidiphilus monticola
CCACACCACCGGACTCCACGAAACCCGGGGCAGCTCAGATCTGTGTGCGAGTTATCGGACCGTGACGAGGCGTCAGTAGGTGTGCGCCTCCGCCCATCGAACCATCGCTCGGTTCGACGGGCGATGAAGCCGAAGCCCTTCTCCGAATTGAACCTCTTCACGTGCCGGTTGCCCTGCTGCTCCCTGTCCGGGATCGCGGGGTACCTGGCCGGTTGATCCCGCACTCGACGGCGTGCCGCTGCAGCTGTCCGGGAATGCCCCGCACTCACGGCACGAACGTGACCGCGGGGAAAGCGGGGGAGGGGCCGTCGAGGAGGTGGCGGTGGTGGTGGCGGAGGTGCTCGTCGAAGAAGGCGAGGGGGTAGGCCTGCTGGATGCGAACGCCCTGGGTGGCGTCCAAGGTGCCGATCCAGCCCTGCAGTTGCTCTCCGCTCCAGCCGAACAGCTTCGCCACCTGCGGCATCAGTGCCTCCTCGTCGCCGTACGAGGAGTGGACCGCTCCCTGGGCCTCGATGTTCAGGCGCCAGCCGCGCAGGTCCGCCCAGAACCGGGCGGCCTGGGGGTCCTGGGCGCGGGTGAACACCGCGGTCATCATCATGAAGGGCCGGTCCAGGGTGCCGGTCAGGGGCGGGTTCATCTGCATCGGGCCGTCGAGGCTGAGGCCTGCGCGGATGCGCTCGTCCGCGAGCGCGGCGCAGGCGGTGGCCGTTCCGCCCTTGGACCAGCCGAAGGCGCCCGTGCGGTGGGGGTCCAGCGCCCCGAGGAGCCCGTGCGGCAGCTGCCGGCGGTCGGCATCCGGATTGCTGCCGCCCGCGAGCTGTTCGACGCAGTCGAGGACGAAGCGCAGGTCCTTGGCGAAGTCCCCCGGCAGTGTGGGGGCGCTCAGGTCCTGGCTCGGCACCGCGATCCGGCCGTCCGGGTACACGGTGTAGGTGTCGTACTGATGGGCGATGGTCACGACCGCGTACCCGTGGCTGGCGAGTTCCTGGACGATGATCGTGTGGTCCCCCTGGTGGCTGTGGGCGCCGTGCGAGTACACCAGGACGGGCAGGCGACGGCCCGTCCGGCGCACGGGCGCACCTACGCGGGCGGATGTGAGCGGCGCCCGGTCGGCGAGGGCGCTGAAGCCGACGTCGGACAGGAACGACTCCAGCGCGCCGGGCGGCATCCAGGGCGCCAGCGGGTACCGCCCGAGGTCGCGCACGTCCCGGGCCGGGTACCAGACCGTGGCCATCAGCTCGCGGAAGTGCCCGGGGCCCGCGAGGGCGTCGGGGCGGGAGCGGTCGATCAGGTGCAGCGGCACCTGGCCGACCGGGTACGGCCCGGTGGGTGCGGGCAGCGTCAGCCGGGCCGGAGCAGGCGCAGACGGCCCCGCGAGGTCCGCGGAGCGCGGGGCCGCCCACGCGGGGGCCGCCGCTCCGGCGAGCGGTACGGCCGCTCCGGCGGCAAGCGCCGCCCCCAGCATCCGTCGGCGCGTCAAGGTGCTGCTGCGCCTGCTCAGCGGTGTGGTGGTCACGGGCCCTCCCGAGGTGACGGTTCGTCAACAGTGCTGCCACGGGCGTTCCGTGGGCACAGCGGCAACGCTGTCATCCGCCGGCTCCGGGCGGCTTCCGTCCATGGGTGGGAGTTGAGGCGCGGCGGTGGCCCGCGGGTGTACACCCCTGGGACGATGCGGCCGTTGGAACGGGGCCGACGAAGGGCCGGTCGGCGTGTCCGGTGGTTCAGTGCCGGCCGCCGAGCAGGCTCGGGAGCGTCGCGAGCGCCTGCGAGCGGCGAGCCACCAGTTCGTCGTAGGTGCCGTCGCGCTCGGCCCACCGGTGCATCAGGACGCCCTTGACGAGGATCTCGTGCGGAGTGGGTTCGGTCCGCAGCAGGTCCATCACCTCGGTGGCGAAGTCGGCGAGTCCCAGCGCGTTCGGGTTGATCTGTGCATGCTCCGGAGTGATGGCGACCGCCGGGGGGACGAGTTCGGCCACCTCGACACCCGTGCCGTCCAACTGCGCCCGCAACGCCTCGGTGTAGGCGTGCACGGCGGCCTTCGACGCGGCGTAGGTGGGCATGACCGGGAACGGCAGGAAGGCGATGCCGGAGCTGACGGTGACGATCGTGCCGGTGCCGCGCCCGATCAGGTGGGGCGTGAAGGCGTCGATCACCCGGATGGTGCCGAGCAGGTTGGTGTCGATCGTCTGCTGGGCGGCGGCGAAGTGCTCGGGGTCGCGCAGGTCCTCGGGGATCATGACCCCGGACATGGTCACGATCGTGTCGAGGTCCGGGTGGGTGTGGAGGACCGAATCCCGGGCGCGGTCGACGCTGTCCTGGTCGGTCACGTCGACGGGAACGGTGGCGAACCCCTCGTCCGCGAGCCGGGCGAGAAGGTCGGACCGTCGGCCTCCGATGACGACGGTGCTGCCGGCCGCGGCGAAGCGGCGGGCGAGTTCGAGGCCGATGCCCGAGGTGGCGCCGGCGATGAAGACGGTGCGGCGGGTGATGTCCATGACTGCTGCTCCTGGTTGGTGGAAGAACCCCAGAGTCGATCGCCGTCCCGGGCCCAGCCAGTGCCCCCGTCTTCCCGGGTCCTCGCAGGGCCTCCCTTCGCCGCTGAGGACGCGCCTACGCTGTCGGCATGAGCGACGAGACCCGTTCCAACCTGCTCGGCCAGTACCTCCGGGCCCGCCGGGCGCTGGTCACCCCGCAGCAGGCCGGGCTCCCCGCCGGGACGCCTCGCCGGGTCCCCGGGTTGCGTCGCGAGGAAGTCGCCCTGCTGGCCGGTATCAGCGCCGACTACTACCTGCGGCTCGAACGCGGCCGGGACAAGAACCCCTCCCGGCAGGTCCTCGAATCGCTGGCGCGGGTCCTGCACCTGGACGAGGTCGAACAGGACTACCTCCTCGGGCTGGCCGCTCCCCGCCCGAGGTCACGACGGCGCCCCAGGCCCGAGCGCGTGCCCGCACGGCTGCACCACCTGCTGGCGTCCGTCGGGGTTCCCGCGTTCGTCGAGGGACGCGCGTTCGACGTGCTCGCCTCCAACCCGCTCGCCGTCGCACTCTCCCCTCGGCTGCAGCCCGGGTACAACCGCCTTCGTTCGCTGCTGCTCGACCCCGAGGAGCAGGCCTTCCACCAGGACTGGGCCCGGTCGGCGGAGGCGTTCATCGCCGCCTTCAGAAAGTCCGTGGGGGACGACGTCGACCACCCGCGATTCGTGGAGCTCGTGGGTGAACTCGCCCTGTCGAGCGAGCGGTTCCGGACCCTCTGGGCGCGCCACGACATCCGCGACCTCGACGGCGGCACCACCACCGTGAACCATCCGGTCGTCGGCGCGTTGCACCTCCACCGGGACAAGCTGCCGGTCGACGGCCTGCTCCTGGTCCTGTACTACGCCGACAAGGACAGCGAGAGCGAGGAGAAGCTGCGCCTCCTCGCCTCGCTGGCCGAGTCCGGGACGCCGGCCGTCCCGGCAGAGGACGGATCTGCCGCCGGCTGAGCCGAGGGCGGGACGGGCGCGGTCACCCACCCGGAACGACGGACCGCGGCGGGCGGCGCCTGCCCCCTGCTGCCCAACGCGCCGGCCGCACTGCGCCGGACGAGTTGGCCGGCCCTCGCGCGCCCCCCGGTCGGCGGATCAGCGCAGTCCGGCGAACAGATCGTCCTCGGGCAGGGCCGCGCCGGTGGTGTCCTGGACGCGGACGAACGTCTCCATGCCCATCAACTCGGTGAACCGCTCCCGGCCCATCTTGAGGAAGAAGATGTTCTCGCCCTGGCTGGCGTGCGCCGCCAGCGCGTCGAACTTCTGAGCGCCGAAGGCGGAGGTGTCCACCCAGGTGGTGATCTCCTCGTCGGGAAGGCCGATCTCGGCCAGGGCGGCGGCTTCGGCCGGATCCGGCTCCGGCGCGTCCCCGGCGAACTCGCGCATGACCTCGCCGAACCGCTGCATCGCCGAGCGGGGCGCGGTCGTCCAGTACACCTTCGGCGCCAGGCCGGTCATCTCCAGGGCCGCCATGGTGATGCGGTTCGCCTGGATGTGGTCGGGGTGGCCGTAGAAGCCGTTCTCGTCGTAGGTCAGGACCACGTCGGGGCGGTAACGCCGCAGGAGTTCGGCGAGCCGGGCCGCGCCCTCCGCCACGGGGGTCTGCCAGAAGGACTCGGGTTCCTCGTTGGTCGGCCAGCCCATCATTCCGGAGTCGGCGTAGTCCAACGTCTCCAGGTGACTGATCTTCAGGATCTCGCAGCTGGCCTTGAGTTCCTCGCGACGCATCGCGGCCACGGCCGCGGGGTCGTGACCCGGATCGCCCGGCTTGACTCCTGACGGCCCGTCACCGCAACGGCCGTCGGTACAGGTCACCAGCACCGTGCGGATGCCCTCCGCAGCGTACCGGGCCAGGACACCACCGGTTCCCGTGGCCTCGTCATCGGGATGGGCGTGCACCGCCATCAACGTCAAGGGCCAGTCACTCATAAGGAAATCCTCCGAAGGCAACGCGCTCGGTCCCAGTACGCACTGCTGCAACAGCAGCGGCCGCACGCGATGTTCCCGCTGCTCTCGCAGCACGGTGCAAGAGGGCGGGGCGCGGCGCCTCCCGACGGCGTGGCAACGGTCGTGCCCGGCCCCCTCCCCACGTGGAGGGCCGGGCACGAACCCGTCGTCGCGGCCTCAGCCGCCCATCAGGAAGTCGAAGACCGCCTGCCGCCCCACGTCGCTGGTCGCCCACGACTGCACCGAGTGGGCCGCGCCGGGGACGATCACCACCCGCGCGTTCGGCGTGAGCCGGCGCTGCTGCTCGAGGGATGCCAAAGGCGTGGACAGGTCGCGGTCACCGCCCAGCAGCAGGACCGGGATGCTGCCCGGCAGCCGCCGCGCGGGCGCGGGCGAAGGCGGCACCGGTTCCCGGGGCCAGCGCAGGCAGCTGAGCAGTGAGCCGAGCCCGGTCGCGGTCGCCGCGTCGAATGGGCCGGTCTGCGCCGGGGTGAGCCCGGCGCCGACCGCGTCCAGCGCGGACTGACGGCCCGTCAACGGCGTGTCCGAGGTGCCCCAGGGGTAGCGGCCGTCGGCGCAGAGCGTGGCGGCGTGCAGGCCCTGGCTCAACTCCTGCGCCGTGGCCGCACTGGCCTGCCGCACGCTCTCGATGATGCCGTCGAGGTGGCCCGGGCTCCCGTTCGCGGACTCGTGCAGCGCCGTGATGACCTCGGCGTAGTCGGGGTCCACGAACTCGTAGGTCGTCAGCATGTCCAGCAGCGCCACCCCGTTGTGGTCGCGGCGCACCACCGCGGCCAGGTCCGCCGCCGGGTCGGAGCCGCAGCCGATGGCCCTGCACGCCGCCCCCAGGACCCGCGGCACGGCCTGCATCGCGTCGAGGTCGAGCGGGTCGTAGCCGGTCTGCGGCACCACCGAGTCGAGCACCAGCTTCGCCACGTGGCGCGGATGGGCCAGGGCGTAGCGCTCGGCCGTGAAGGTGCCGTAGGAGACGCCGTCCAGCGTCCACCGGTCCACGCCCAGGGCCTGACGCAGCCGGTCCAGGTCGGCCACCGTGTCGGCGGTGGAGTAGAAGCGGGCGTGGGCCCCCAGCTTCGCGCCGCAGTCGGTGACGGCCTGCGGCGTCGGCGCGGCCAGGTCGGAGGAGCCCATCTGCTGCTGCAGTTCGGGGCAGTCGAGCGCGGTCGCCCCGGTGCCGCGCTGATCGAGCAGGACCAGCCGGTACTGGGCGAGCAGCGGCTTCAGCCGCTTGCTCAGCTTGGCCGCGAACGGCTCACCGGGCTGGCCCGGGCCGCCGGTCAGGAACAGCAGCACGCCCTTGGGCGCGGCGGCGTTGCGACTCATGGCGACCCGCAGGCCCAGCGTTCCGGGACGCACGCCTGAACGGTCGAGCGGAACGGTCAGCGTCGCACAGTCGAAGTCCGCGTCGTCCGGACATGCCGCTGTCCCGCTCAGCACCGGACCCGCTGACGTCCTGTGGCCCGTAGCGGCGGCGAGCGCCGACGTCGACGCGGCCGGGGGCGGTGCCGCCGACGTGCAGGCGGCGACCGTGGCCGCTGCGGCGGAAAGGGCCAGCGCAGCCCTGAGGGTCCGCGTTCTGCGAGGTGGTCTCCCTTGTCTCATGGAGAACACGCTGCGCCCGGAGCGGTTCGCTCCGCGACTGCTTCTGCCAGGATTCGACCAGCTTCGAATCGCGCCCCGGCAGCGCGGAACCGCAGCGACACACAAGGGGGAGGGCAGCCGGTGCTCCAACTGCTGCTCAGCGCCGAGGCCCTGGCCCGGTCGCGGTTCGTCGTCTCACCACTGCACGAAGTGGTCGCGACCCTGCTCGCCTGGGGCCACCAGCCCCGTCCCGACGCCGAACCCTGGCTCGCCCGGGCCCGCCGCGTGCTGCGCCGGGAGCGGCTGCCGCTGCTGGAGACCTTCGCCGTCGAACACGGCGGCTACGTCCCGGACTTCCTCTGTCCCCACCCCGAAGGCCCCGCGCCCACCATCGAGGAGCAGCTCGCCCAGGTCGCCGCCACACCGCCCGAACGCGTGGCGGCGGAACTGGAGGCGCTGCACCGCGGGCGCCCGTCCAGCGGCCTGGCTGCCCGTCAACTCTCCCCAGCCGCCCGCGCGTTGCTGGAGCAAGGCGGCGAACACCTCGCCGCCCGGGCCGCAGCGGAACTGCGACGCTACTGGCAGCTGGCCTTCGCTCCCCACTGGCCCCGGGCGCAGGCCGTCATCGAGGCCGAGATCGGACGCCAGGCCCAGCTCCTGGCCCGGCACGGATCCGCCGCCCTGCTCGGCGCGCTGCACCCGCAGATCCGCTGGGACGGCCGGGCCGTCCTGATCGAGAGCCGCTACGACCTGACGGTGGAGGTGCCGCTGCTGCTGTTCGCCCCCTCCCTGATCGCCGCGGGCGTCGGCGCCGCCGTGGACCCGGCGTACGGCGTCGAGCCGCGGCCGCCCGTCATTGTCTACCCCGTGGCCCGCCACGCCCGGGCGGCCTCCGCGCTCGGCGCGGACCTGGGCCCGTTGCTCGGACCGAGCCGCGCGGCCCTGCTGTCCTCCCTGCGGGCGCCCGCGACGACGTCCGAGCTCGCCGCAGCGCACTTCCTCAGCCCCGCGACCGTCTCCTACCACCTCGGCATCCTGCTCCGCTCCGGCCTGGTCAGCCGCGAGCGTCGCGGCCGCGAGGTCCGCTACCGCCGCACAGGCCAGGGCAGCCGCCTGGTGTCGGGCGGCCGGTAGCCGCCTCCCTGTCGGTCGTGCTTTCGGGGTGCGGTCGAGGCGCCGGGCGCACAAGATCGGCCCCGCGGCCGCTGCCTGACAGGATGGCCGCAGGTCGGCGACGGGAGCGGGTGTGGAACTGAGGCACATGGAGGCCGTGGTCGCGGTCGCGGAGGCCGGCGGGTTCACCGCGGCGGCGCGGCGGCTGCACGTGGTGCAGTCGGCGGTATCGGGCACGGTGCGGGCGCTGGAGCGGGAGTTGGGCGTCCCGCTCTTCGAGCGGACGTCGCACCGGGTGGCGCTGACCGCCGCGGGAGAGGCGTTCCTGCCTGCCGCCCGGGCCGCCCTGCAGGCGGCGCAGCAGGCCCGCGCCGCCGCGGAGGCGGCCGGCGGCGAGCTGACCGGGCAGCTGACCATCGGCGTCATGCAGGGCGTCTGGCTGGACCTGCACGAGGCCCTCGCGGGGTTGCGTCGCGCGCATCCGCGGATCACGGTGCGGCTGCACCAGGCGGCGGTGGCCGACATCCGCCAGGCGCTGCGCGAGGGCCGGGTGGACGCGGCCGTCGTGGCGCTCGACAGTCAGCAGCAACGTGGTTTGGTGGTGCGGCAGTTGGCTGGAGAGGAGATGCTTCTGGCCGCCTCCCCCCACCGGTCTCTGGACGACGCGGAGAGCGTCTCCTACGCCGAGGCCGGGCGGCTGCCCTTCGTCGACTTCGCCCCGGGGTGGGCGATCCGCGCGGAGGTGGATCGCGCCTTCCGCGCCGCCGGAGTCGAACGCGACTCCGCCTTCGAGGTGAACGACATCGTGGCCGCCTCCGAACTGGTCCGCCACGACGTGGGCGTCTGCGTGCTGCCCGCGTCGATCGCCGAGCGCTTCCCCGACCTGGTGCTGCGCCGCCTCCTGCCCCGCCCGCCGCGCTGGAACGTCGTGTTCGTGCACCCGGGCGGCCCGGCGTCGCCCGCCGTGGCCGCCCTGCTGCGCCTCCTGCCGCCCTGAGCGGTCGTCAGTTGCCCGGCGTCCCGCGGTACTCGGTGGCCCAGTAGGCCAGGGCGAGTACCGGGAGCAGTGCGGCGAGCGCGGTCACGGCGCCCCAGCCGCCCGCGTGGTAGGCCATGGAGCCGAGTTCGGAGCCCAGCGCGCCGCCCAGGAAGAACAGGGCGACGAACGCGGAGTTCAGGCGTGCCCGTGCGGTCGGGTCGAGCTGGTAGACGGTGTGCTGACCGAGGATCAGCGCCGTCTGCACCGCCATGTCCAGCAGCACCGCGGCGAGGGCCAGCAGCACCACGTTGCCCGCGCCCAGAGCGGCCAGGCCGGCCGCGAGGGCGGCCACCGCGAGGGCGGCACCGGTCACCGGACGGGCCAGGCCGTGGTCGGCCCACCGTCCTGCCAGCGGTGCGACGGTCGCGCCGGCGGCGCCGACCAGGGCGAACAAGGCGACGCCGGTGGACGAGTAGTGGAACCGGGGTCCGGTCAGCTGGAAGGACACCGTCGTCCAGAAGGCGCTGAACGCTCCGAACAGTGCCGCCTGGTAGAGGCCGCGCCGCACCAGCGCGGGGTGGGTCCGCAGCAGCCGTGCCGTGCTGCGCAGCACGTGGTGGTAGGGGACGTCGGTGGTCGGTGCGTGCGCGGGCAGTGCGGCGCGCAGGGCCAGGGCGAGCAGGGCCATCAGGACGGCGGAGCCGAGGTAGACCGCGCGCCAGCCGACGGCGCCGGCGACCAGGCTGCTGACGGTGCGTGAGAGGAGGATGCCGGTCAGCAGACCGCTCATCACCCGGCCGACGATCCGTCCGCGGGCGTGGTCGGCGGCGAGGCTCGCGGCGAAGGGCACCAGGATCTGTGCGACGACGGAGCTCGCGCCGACGATGACGAACGCGCCCAGCAGCACGGGGAAGCCGGTCGCCGTCCCGGCCAGCGCCAGCGCCGCGGTGGCGACCGCGAGGAGCACGGTGACCAGGCCGCGCTTCTCGAAGCGGTCGCCCAGCGGCACCAGGAACAACATGCCGAGCACGTAGCCGATCTGAGTGAGCGTCACCAGCGCGCCGGCGGTGGCGGTGCTCACCTGGAAGGCGCCGGCCAGTGAGGCCAGCAGGGGCTGCGCGTAGTACAGGTTGGCCACGGTGACGCCGGTGGCGGCGGCAAGGAGCAGCACGAGCCACCCGGGTACGCGGATCCGCGGGCAGCCCGGCCGGTGGGTGGCCGGGCTGCCCACGAGGTGGCTGACGGTGGGTCAGGCGGGGTGCAGGGCGCTGCGCAGGGTCTGGATCGCGAGGGTGAGTGCTCCTTGTGCGGCCTGGGTGGAGCGCAGGGCGTTGAGCATGACGAAGTCGTGGATGATGCCCTGGAAGCGGACGGCGGTGACGGGGACGCCGGCTTGGCGGAGCTTGTTGGCGTAGGCCTCGCCCTCGTCGCGGAGCACGTCGGCCTCGCCGGTGATGACCAGGGCGCGGGGGAGGCCGGCGAGTTGCTCGGTGGTGGCGCGCAGCGGGGAGGCGGTGATCTGCGCGCGCTCGCTCTCGTCGGTCGTGTACTGGTTCCAGAACCACTGCATGCCGTCGCGGCGCAGGAAGTAGCCGGTGGCGAACTGGTGGTAGGAGCCGGTGTCGAAGTTCGCGTCGGTGACCGGGTAGAAGAGCACCTGCTGGACGAGCGGCACGCCGCCGCGCTGCTTGGCCATCAGCGTCAGTGCCGCGGTCATGTTGCCGCCGACGCTGTCGCCGGCGACGGCGAGGCGGGTGGCGTCGAGGTCCTTGGTCGCGCCGTGGGTGACGATCCAGCGGGCGACGGTCCAGTTCTGCTCGATGGCGACGGGGTAGCGGACCTCGGGGGACAGGTCGTACTCGGGGAAGACCACGGCGGCGCCGGCGCCGACGGCCAGTTCGCGGACCAGGCGGTCGTGGGTGTGGGCGTTGCCGAACACCCAGCCTGCGCCGTGGATGTAGAGGATGACCGGGAGGGTGCCGGTGGCGCCCGCGGGCCGGACGATGCGGGCCTTGACGCTGCCGGTCGGGCCGCCCGGGACGGTGATCCACTCCTCGTCGACGGCGGGCTTGTCGATGTCGCCGGACTGCACCTCGTCGACGGCCTTGCGGCCCTCGGCGGGGGTGAGGTCGAACAGGTACGGCGGATTGGCGGTGGCCTCGACGAAGGCCTGGGCCTCCGGCTCGAGGACGGGGGTTGCGGGGGCGGTGTCGTCGGACATGCGGTCCTCCAAGGACGCTGGGCTCGGATGCTCGGGCGGTGTGGTCGGTGTGGGTCTCCACGCTAAGAAGCGCGGGGCCGGAAAACTTGTCGCGCCGCGCACGGCGGGTGTGCGGCCCGTGCACTCGCTCGTTCCGGGGGCGTGCTGGTCGCGGCCCGCGTTGCGCCACTGGAGCGGTGTCATGCCGAAGCTCTGACGGAAGACGCGGCTGAAGTGGGCGGCGCTGGTGAAGCCCCAGCGCGCGGCGACGGCGGCGACCGTGCGCCGGGGGCCTTGGGTGCGGGCGAGTTCCGAACGGGCGGCTTCCAGTCGGCGGGTGCGGACGTACGAGTTGACGGTGGTGCCCTGCCGCTGGAAGAGCTGGTGCAGGTAGCGCAGCGAGATGCTGTGGGCGGCGGCGATGTCCTGGGGGGAGAGGTTCGGTTCGTCGAGGTGCGCGTCGATGAACTCCTTGATCCTCGCGACGAGTGCCCTCGTCGGATCCTGCTCCCCCGCTTCGCTGCCCGCAGCTGCCCGCAGCGCCAGGACCGCGACCAAGTCGGCGGTGGTTCGTGCGAGTTGCTCACGCCGGTCCGGGGTGGCGGCGAGGGTCTGCTCGGCCAGGCCGCACAGCAGGGCGGCCGTGGCGTCGTCCCCGGTGGTGTCCAGGTCGGTGGCTGTCATCAGGCGCAGCCGGGGCTCGTCCAGACGCAGCAGGGCGCGCGGCAGCATCAGCACCAGGGCCTGTTGCGGTCCGGTGAGCACCAGTCGGAAGGGGCGGGCGGCGTCGTGGAAGGCCAGGCCGCCCGGGTCCAGCCGGGCTGCCCGTCCGTCCTGCGTCAGCAGGGCCGACCCGGCGAGTTGTCGACGCAGCAGCACGCAGGAGCCGTTCGTCGTGGCGGCGGGCTGACGCTCGACGGTCGCAGGGCCGTTGCTCTTCTCGACGGCGATCTGCAGGACCCCGAAGCGCTCCCCCTGGAGCGTGGCCGCCCAGGTCGCGGGGTCACGGAGGGAGACCCGCACGTCGACGAAGGCGCGGCAGTAGGCCCGCTGCCAGGACGCGCGGCGTTCCTGTGCCGTTCCCTCGGCCGTAGTGTGGGCGAACGGCTGTGGCATCACGGTCAGTTGGGGCAGGGCCACGGTGCCTCCTGCTGCCGGTGCCGTCGGCGCCACTCGGTCGGGGACAGGCCGTGATCGGCCCGGAACGCCCGTCCCAGCTGCGCGGTGCCACTGAAACCCCAGCGGCGTGCCAGCTGCCCCAGGTCGGCCGGGCCACCGGACGAGAGGGCGAGGTCCTTGCGCACCTCCCGCAGCCGCAGTGCGCGGATCCAGGAGGACACCGTGGTGCCCTCCGCCTCGAAGAGCCGGTGCAGGTACCGCACGGAGATGCTGTGAACCCGTGCGATCACCTGCGGGGTCAGCTCGGGATCGGACAGGTGCCAGCGGATGAACCGTTGCACCTGGAGCAGCAACACCCCTCTGCTGCCCGGGAGTTCGCCGACCGGCCGGTCGAGCTGCTCGGCGGCGGTGGCCGCCAGCAGGTCCACGACCGTGCCGGCGAGTCGCTGTCGGACGGCGGGGGTGGTTGCGTGCACGGACTCCTCGGCCAGCTCGGACAGGAACGGCGACAGCAGGGCCGGCAGTCCCTCGTCCGGTCGCAGGGCCCGTGCGGTCAGGCTCATGACCTCGTCCTCGGGTCGACCCAGCAGGTCCCGCGGAAGCGCGAAGATCTTCATCCGGAAGCGCTGCGGGAAGCGGGTGCGGAAGGGCCGGATCGTTTCGAAGAAGCCGATGTCTCCCGCGCGTAGCTCCGTCGTGCGGCCGTCCTGCTCGACCTGTGCCACGCCGCTCGCCTGCACGGCCACCAGCACCTCCCGCCCGTCGCCGGCGGCGATGAAGCGCGGCGAGCGGTGCACCGTGCCGGGGTCGCAGTCGACGGTCGTGATCTGCAGAGGTCCGAGGCGGTGGGTGCGCATGGTGGCGTCGTAGGTGCCTCCGGGGACGCGGATGTCCATGCCGACCAAGGTGGCGAGGACCGCGTCGTGCCAGAACGCCAGACTTTCGCGTTCGGGTACCGAGCGGGTGCTCAGCACCTGGTTCGTGGGCGGCGACACCGTGTCGCTGCCCTCGTCGTCCTGCCGGACCGATCCGGCGGGTTCTCGCCGTTGGCGTGGATCCCCGCCGCTCTGCCGGACATGTCGTGCTGTCTCGATCGTCATCCCCGTTCCCGGACGCCGCAGGGCCAGTCTGCGGACAGTGGTGCGTCCCTGGGCGACGATCCTCACCGCTTCCCGGCAGGGTCGGCATCTGTCGGTTGACCGGTCCCACCGTGCGACCGGCCGACGAGCCGCGCGGCCGGAATGGGACGATGACCTGGTCCGAACAGGCGGAAGAGACGAGGAACGGCGCGTGACCCAGGCCAGCGGCCCCATACTCCCGCCCCCACTCGTGGGTCGGGAACGGGAAGTGGATGCTGTGGTCCGGCTCCTGTCTGCCGCCCAGGAGTCGGGGCAGCCGAAGGTGCTGGTGCTGACCGGGGAGCCAGGTGCGGGCAAGAGCACGCTGGTCGACCGGGCCGCCGCCGAGGCCGCGGCCCGGAACATGCGGACGCTGCGCGTGCGCGGAAGCGAAGGCGAGTCGGGTCTGTGCCTGGCGGGCGCGCACCAGATGCTGCGCCCGCTGCTGGGCGCCGTGGACGACCTGCCGGAGCGTCAGCGCGACGCCCTGCGCGGTGCGTTCGGGACGGGCCCGGACGCGGGGACGGCGACCGCGGACCCCCTGCTGCTGCATCTGGGTGCCCTCACGCTGCTGTCGGACGCCGCGGCGGAACGCCCCCTGGTACTGCTCGTCGACGACGCGCAGTGGCTGGACCTCGCCTCGCTCGACCTCCTTGCCTTCGTCGCGCGTCGCCTGGACGGGGAACGGATCTGCCTGCTGCTCGCCGCCCGGGAGGACGGCGTCCCGGCGCGCTTCGACCAGGACTTCCCGCACGTGACGGCAGGTCCGCTCGAAAGGGCTGCGGCGGTGCGGCTCCTGGACGTCCAGCCCGTCGTGCCGCAGGGTCGTACCCGGGCGCAGATCCTGCGGCAGGCCGCGGGAAACCCGCTCGCGCTGGTGGAACTGAGCCGGGCTGTGGCGCATGGGCGGAGCGTCCCCGCCGGTTCCGACGCCCTGCCGCTCACGCGCCGCCTGGAGCGCCTGTTCGCCGCCGACCTGCCTCTGCTGCCGTCCGCCACGCGGGACGCCCTGCTGCTGGTGGCCGCCGCCGGCACGGCCCGCCTCGCGGACGTCCTCAGGGCCGGTCCCGCGTCGGCCGGGGTCGAGGTGCTGGTCCCGGCCGAGCAGGCGGGTCTGATCCGCGTCGTGGACGGTCAGGTGACGTTCCGTCACCCCCTGGTGCGCTCGGCCGTGCTCGACGCTGCCTCGTTCGCCGATCGCCGCGCCGCCCACCTCGCCCTCGCCGCAGCCCTCGCCGCCGAACCCGAGCGCCGCGCCTGGCAGTTGGCGGCCGCCGCTCCCGGCCCTGACCCGCACGTGGCCGACGCCCTCGCCGACAGCGCCGAACGCTCCCGTGCCCGGGGTGGCCACGCCGCCGCGGCCACCGCCCTGGAACGGGCCGCCGACCTCACCCCCGACCCACGGCAGCGCGCCGAACGGCTGCTGGCCGCGGCGCGGTCCGCGATGTTCGCCGGGCACCCCCAGTGGGTGGGCGAACTGACCGGACAGGTCAGCGATCTGACGGACGATCCGCGGGTGCGCGCCGAGGCCTCGCTGTGGCGAGGGTGGGCACTCGGGGTCACCCTCGCCCACGACGAGGCCCTGGCGGTCCTGCTCGCGGTGGCCGAGGCGACGGCCGCGCCCGCCCCGGCCCTCGCCCTCGGCGCCCTGAGCACGGCGGCGACCTCCGCCTACAGCTCCGGTGACCCCTTCTACCAGGGTGAGTTCGCCCGCATCTGCGCCCAGCTCCCCGAGGGCGCCGAGCACGACGCGCCCGTCGACGCGGCCTGGAGCCGGGCGGCTCTCCACCCGCACACCCGGCGCGGAGAGCTGCTGCCGCTGCTGGAACGGGCCCGGGCGGCCCTGGATCCGGACTCGGTGGGCGAGCTGGCCGCGGTGGGCGCGACCGCGTGGGTCCTCGACGAGACGGAGCTCGCCGCCCGCCTGTTCGCGCAGGCCATGAACGTCCTGCGGCGCGCCGGCACCGCGGGCACCAACGCCACGGTCGCCCAGGCCCTGGCGCTGTCCCACTACGAGGCGGGTGCCTGGAGTGCCGCGCAGGCCGCGGCCGAGGACGCCGCCTGGATGGCCAGGGAGGCCGGGGCCGGCAACGTGACGGTCGGCTCGGCCGTGCTCCTGGCCACCCTGCAGGCCCTGCACGGCGACCACGAGGCCGCCCGCGACCGGGCACAGCAGGCCGTCCATGGTCTGGACCTGCGCAAGTCCCGGAACCTGTACGTGCGTTACCGGCACGCGCTGGGCCTTGCCGCGCTGGCGGCCGGCGACCACGACAGCGCCTACGAGCAGCTGCGGGCCGTGTTCACCCGCGACTTCCGGCCCCAGGCGGTCCACTACCACGCGTCCTGGTACTGCCTGGCCGACCTCGCCGCCGCGGCCGTGCGCGCCGACCGCGTCCGGGACGCCCGCTCCGTACTGGCCGCCGTCGAGGACGCCCTCGGCCCGATCCGCTCGCCCCGCATCCACGCCATCGTCCAGCGGGCCGCCGCCCTCCTCGGCGACCCCGACGACGCCGAACCCCACTTCCTCGCCGCCCTCGCCGATCCGGCCTGCACCCAGTGGCCCTTCGAACTCGCCCTCTCCCGGCTGGACTTCGCCGAATGGCTGCGCCGCCGCCGAAGGGTCGCCGAGGCCAGGCCGATGCTCAGCGGCGCCCTCGAGGTCTTCCGGCGCCTGGGCGCCCAGCCCTGGGCCGACCGCGCCGCGGCGGAGCTGCGAGCCGCAGGCGCCCCGCTCACCTCGCCTGCGGCCGTCGTCCCCGCGGCCGAACTGACGCCGCAGGAACGGCAGATCGCGGAGCTGGCGGCGCTGGGCCTGACCAACCGCGACATCGCCGCCCGGCTCTACCTGTCGCCGCGCACGGTCGGCTACCACCTGCACAAGGCCTTCCCCAAGCTCGGCATCCGCTCCCGCGCCCAGCTGCGCGACGCCCTCGGGCCGGCGACCGCCGCGGCGCCGCACTGAGGTCAGCTCGTCGCGCGCACCGCCTCGATGATCAGCGAGGCGACCGTCTTGGGCTGGGAGACGGCGACGGCGTGGGAGGCGCCCTCGACCTCGAGCACCGTCGCCCCGGCACGCTTGGCGCCGAACCGCTCGACCTCCGGGTTGATCGCCTCGTCGGCCGCGGCGATCAGCGCCCAGGAGGGCTTCGCCCGCCACGCCGCGGCGGACGCCGGCTCGTCGAACGCCCCGGCGGCCAGCGGGCGCTGAGCCACCGCCAGCACCCGCGTCACCTCCGCCGGAACGTCCGCGGCGAACACCGCGGGGAAGGCGTCGGCCGCGATGGTGACCTCGGTCGCCGACCCGCCGTCGGCCAGCGGGTACTGCCACTCCTTCAGATTGCTGACCAACGGCGACGCCGGGAAGCGGCCCTGCAGCTCGCCCAGGCTCTCGCCCTCCTCCGGGACGTAGGCGGCCACGTAGACCAGGCCGACGACGTTGGGCGTCATGCCGGCGACCGTGATCAGCTTGGGTTCAAGGAGTCGTTGCAACACCC
>NZ_JBHSQJ010000144.1:0-27085 GCF_042658505.1 Streptacidiphilus monticola
ACCGGCACCGAGGACTCCAGCCTGCAGACGTCCTTCGTCATCGACGACACCGCGCTCAACGCGAGCTGACGCGGGGTCACTTGCCGAAGGCCTCCTTGCGGAGGAGCTGAAGCAGCGTCGGGACGCCCTGGACCGTGCGGACCTCCACGGAGGTGCGCACCAGGTCCGGGGCGTCTTCCGTCGCCAGGCGCAGCAGCGCGTCGGCCAGGTCCGCCCGCGAGGTGAACCGCCCCGGCAGCCGGGGCCCGGCCTCCAGGCGGTAGTCGCTCACACCCTCGGTGTCGAAGAGCCCGGCAGGACGCACGATCGTCCAGTCCAGTCCGCAGGCGCGGACCAGTTCCTCGGCCCGGCGCATGTCGTCGTAGACGGTGCGCCCGACGACGCCGGCCACGAAGGGTTCCAGCAGCTTACGGAAGAACCAACCCTCCCCGGGCGACTCCTCGCCCGATACCGTCGTCGAGGTGACGACCACCAGCCGGCGGACCCCCGCCCGCCGCATGGCGGCGGCGATGTGCCGGACGCCGACGCTGTAGACGTCCACCGGCTTGCGCCCGAAGGGCACCCCGAGCACGGAGACCACGGCCTCCTGCCCGTCCACGGCCTTGGCCACGGCATCGGCGTCGTGCACGTCCGCCCCGACCACCCGCAAGGCGGGACCGGCGAACGGAAACTCCTGCGGCCTGCGCGTGACCGCCGTGACCCGATGCCCCGCGGCCAGACCCTGCTCGACGGCAAGCCGCCCGGTGGGGCCGTTGGCCCCGAAGATGACGATGTCCATGCTCCGGTGACGGATCCGCGCGCGAAAATGTGACAGCCCGTCGAGGATCCGCCGACCATGACGGCGAGCGCGGAGGACCGGGACACGCGGAGAACGAGTCGGGCGACGCGGACGGGTGCCAGCACCGGGTTGCCGGGGTGCTGCTGGCTGTGGCGCCGCACGCCCGCGGGCGTGCGGCCTGGACGACCGCCACCGTCCGCGGCAAGAGCACGGAACCGGGGTAGGAGCCGTGACGGGGGCTGCCCCCGCCGTCAGTCGGCGCCAGGGATCGACAGGTGAAACTGCGCAGTCGTAACTGGACAGTTTGGACTGACGGATCTAGGGTGAGGGCATGACCAAGTCCTCGCCTGTCACCGCATCCGCCGCCGAGGCGGCGCAGGAGCTGCGGGTGGTGTTCAGCCGGATCCGGCGCAAGCTGCGGGAGATCGGGGCGGAGGAGGGGCTGACGCCCTCGCAGACCTCGGTGTTGAGCAGGCTGTCCAAGGAGGGGCCGGCGTCGGCCAGCGTGCTGGCGGCGGCGGAGCGGGTGCGGCCGCAGTCGATGGCGGCCACGCTCGGGGCGCTCGAGGAGCAGGGCCTGATCCGGCGCGATCCCGACCCCACGGACGGGCGGCGGCAGCAGGTCAGCCTGACCCCGGCGGGCCGGTCCCGGGCCGAGGGGGACCGGGCGGCGCGGCAGGAGTGGCTGGCGCGTGAGATGCAGAGCCGGTTCACCGAGGCCGAGCGGGCCACCATGATCGAGGCCCTGCGGCTGATCGACCGGCTGACGCAGTCGTGAGCCGCGACGCCGGGGGCACCAGGGGCGCCGCGGGCATAACCGCACGGCTGCGCAGGCGCGGTGACGGTGCGGCGGGTGCGGGGCAGGCCGGCTTCGACCGGCGGCTGATCGCGCCGATGATGCTCGGCTCGGTGCTCAACCCGGTCAACTCCTCGATGCTGGCCGTGGCCCTGGTGCCCATCGGCCTGGCCCTGGGGGCCTCGCCCGCCGACACCGCCTGGCTGGTGACCGGCCTCTACCTGGCCACCGCCGTCGGCCAGCCGGTGATCGGCCGCCTGGTGGACATGTTCGGGCCGCGCCCGCTCTACCTCGTCGGGACGGCGCTGGTCGGCGCGGCCGGTCTGCTCGGCGCCTTCGCGCCCTCGCTGGGCTTCCTGGTCCTGGCCCGGGTGCTGCTGGGCTTCGGTACCTCGGCCGCTTATCCGGCCTCCATGCACCTGATCCGCAGCGAGTCGGAGCGCACCGGGGCCAAGAGCCCGACCGGGGTGCTCACCGCCCTGGCCCTCGCCAACCAGACGATCGCCGTGGTCGGCCCCACCCTCGGCGGCGTGCTGATCGGGCTGGGGGGCTGGCGCACGATCTTCACCGTCAACATCCCGCTCTCCGCCGCCTGCCTGGTCCTCGGCGCGCTACGGCTGCCCCGCGGCCGCCGCGGCCCGGCCGAGCCGCTCGATCTGCCGGGCATGGCGCTGTTCGCGGGGACGCTGGTCGCCCTGATGCTCTTCCTGATGGGGCCGCAACTGGCCCACTGGTACCTGCCGGTGCTGGCGCTCCTCCTCGGGCTGCTGTTCACCGTAAGGGAGTTGCGAGCGGCCGCACCCTTCGTGGACCTGCGGGTGCTCGGCGGCAACGCCCCGCTCCTGGCCACCTACGCGCGCCAGCTCCTCAGTTACGTCGTCTCCTACGCCTTCCTCTACGGCTACACCCAGTGGCTGGAGGAGGGGCGCGGGCTGAGCGCCTCCGCGGCGGGCCTGCTGATGCTGCCGATGTCGCTGACCGCCATCGCCGTCACCTCGGTCACCGGCCGCCACGCCGCCGTGCGGGCCAAGCTGCTGGTCGGCGGCGCGGCCCAGGCGCTCGGCTGCGCGGGCCTGCTGCTGCTCGGCGGCGGCAGCCCGTTGTGGCTGCTGCTCCTGGTGGTGCTCGTCATCGGCGTCCCGCAGGGGCTGAACGGCCTGGCCAACCAGAACGCCCTCTACTTCCAGGCGGATCCGGCCCGGATGGGCTCCTCGGCCGGACTGCTGCGCACCTTCATGTACCTGGGCGCGCTGGCCGCCTCCGCCGCCAACGCCGCCTTCTTCCGGCACGGGGCGACCACCTCGGGGCTGCACGACCTGTCCCTCTTCCTGACCGTCACCGTCGGTCTGCTGCTGGTGGTGACCCTGCCCGACCGTTCTCTCGGCCGCATCGGCCGCTGAGACAGTGACCGCTGAGAAAGTGAGAAGCCTGCCATGGCAGTCACCACGCTGGACCCGACGTCCGCACTCGTCCTGATCGACCTGCAGCAGGGCATCGCCGGGCGGCCGACCGTCCCCTACACCGGAGCCGAAGTCGTGGGCCGCGCCGTCGAGTTGGCGGAGGCGTTCCGCGCCAAGGGTCTTCCGGTGGTGCTGGTCCGGGTGACCTTCGCGCCCGACCTCGCCGACACCGTCCCCGGCCGCACCGAGGCCCCGCGGCCCGCCGCCGCGCCCCCCGCGGGCTGGGACGTCATCGTGCCCGAACTCCAGGGCCACGAAGGCGACATCCACGTCACCAAGCGCAACTGGGGCGCCTTCCACGGCACCGACCTGGACCTGCAGCTGCGCCGCCGCGGGGTCACCCAGATCGTCCTGGGCGGTGTCGCCACCAGCATCGGCGTCGAGTCGACCGCCCGCGCCGCGCACGAGCACGGCTACCACGTGACCGTCGCGGTGGACGCCGTCGCGGACATGGACGCGGACGCGCACGCCAACAGCATCGAGAAGATCTTCCCGCGGCTGGGCGAGACCGGGACGACCGAGGAGATCGTCAAGCTCCTGGGCTGAGCGCCCGGTCCTCGGCGGGGCCCAAGTGCCTTGCCAGCACGTCGAGGTAGGTCGTCCGGGCCTGGTCCCGGACGCGCCTGCCCTCGGCGGTCGCGGAGACGAAGACGCCGCGGCGGTCGGTGGCGCACATGCTGCGCTCGACCAGCCCGCGCTTCTCCAGGCGGCCCACGGTGCGCGAGAGCGCACTCTGGCTCAGATACATGTCGCCGACCAGGTCCTGGATGCGGGCCTGGCAGTCGGCGAACTCGAGGAGGCGGTCGAGCGCCTCGTACTCGCTCATGGTGAGGCCGTGTCCGGCGTGCAGCTCGCGCTCCAGGTCATGGGCGACGCCGCTGCAACAGGACAGCAGCCCGCGCCAGCGGTCGGCAAGGGCGGAGTCTGCGGTCACGGAAGGGAGGGTACTGCGAATCGAAAGAAGATGCACCTGCTTTAAATGCGGAAACATTTGATGAGTAGACACTAGATGCAAGTGCATGTAGTGTCTCGCCCATGACCAGCTCACCCGACACACTGACCGCAGCACCTGTTCGTGAGCTCACACCCGACCACGCACCCGGCGGAGCCGCCACCGGTACGGGGGACCGGTGGACCCCACGGCTGTGGGGCATCCTCGCCGTCCTCTGCCTCGTCCTCTTCCTCGACGGCCTCGACGTCTCGATGGTCGGCATCGCCCTGCCCTCCATCGGCCGCGACCTGGGCATGGCCCCCACGGCGCTGCAGTGGATCGTCAACGGCTACGTCCTCGGCTACGGCGGCCTGATGCTGCTCGGCGGCCGAACGGCCGACCTGGTCGGCCGGCGCAAGGTGTTCCTGGTGGCCCTGGCCGTCTTCGCGGCGGCGTCGCTGCTCGGCGGACTGGTCTCCAGCGGACCGCTGTTGATCGCCACCCGCCTGATCAAGGGCCTGGCCGCCGCGTTCACGGCGCCGACCGCCCTGTCGATCCTCACCACGACCTTCCCGGAGGGCCCGCAGCGCAACCGGGCGCTGTCGGTGTTCACCGTGTTCGGCGCCAGCGGCTACTCCTCCGGTCTGATCCTCGGCGGCGTGCTGACCGGAATCGGCTGGCGCTGGACCTTCCTGACGCCCGTTCCGCTCGCCATCCTCGCCCTGGTCGGCGCGATCCTGCTGATCCCCAAGGTGGCCCCCGCGGAGAACGGCCGGCATGACCCGGCCGGTGCGATCACGCTGACCGGCGGCATGCTGCTGCTCGTCTACGCCGTCGTCTCGGCCCCCACCAAGGGCTGGACCTCCGGCGCCACGCTGGGCGCGTTCGCGCTGGCGATCGTGCTGCTGGCGGCCTTCGTCCTGATCGAGAAGCGGATCAGCCACCCGCTCGTCCGCTTCGGCATCCTGCGGCACGGCAGCACGGTCCGGGCCAACCTCAGCATCGTCGCCCTGATGGGCTCCTACATCAGCTTCCAGTTCATGATGACCCTGTACCTGCAGGACGGCCGCGGCTGGTCCCCCCTGCGGATGGCGCTGGCGCTGCTGCCGGCCGGCCTGGTGGTGGCCTTCGGCTCACCGTTCGTCGGCCGCCTGATCAACCGCTTCGGCACCGCCCCGCTGATCGTCGTCTCGATGGCGTCGCTGACCCTGGGCTACGTCTGGTTCCTTGCGACGGCCGGGAGTTCGCCCCAGTACGCCTTCTCGGTGCTGCCGGCGATGCTGCTGCTGGGCGGCGGGTTCGCCTTCGGCTTCAGTGCGATCATGTCCCAGGCGACGGAGGGCATCGAGGACTCCGAGCAGGGGTTGGCCTCCGGCCTCGTGCAGACCTCCGGCCAGGTCGGCGCCGCGCTGATCCTGGCGATCCTGACGGCGGTGCTGGCGGGGGTGGGCCAGAGCGGAGTCGACTTCGCCCCGTACCGGCCCGGCCTGAACCTCGTCACGGGAGTCGCGGCGGTGGGGCTGCTGCTCAACCTGGTCCCCCTGCTCAAGCTGCGGCGGACGGCCAGGTAGGCACGGCCCAGGGGCGCGGGGAACTGCGAGAGCAGCCCACCACTCGGGGAGGTCCGGCTCCGTCTGCGGGACGGACCTCCCCGAGTGGTGGGCTGGTCGCGCAGTTCCTCGCGCCCCTAGCGGGGCCCGTACTCGTTGCCCTCGGGATCGACGCCGGGCTCGGGGCAACTGACGCCCAGGCGGACGCGGTTGGGGCCGAGCTTGGGGGCTGCCGGTGGACCCATGACGAGGGCGGGGCCGTGGCCGTCCGCAGGGCGCATGCGGACGCCCCACTCACCGCTCTCGGTCACCGTCCAGCCGATCAGGCGGGTCCAGAACTCCGCCTGCGCAGGGGTGTCCGTCGCGTCCTGGCAGATCGCTGCCAACGCCCCGTCCACCGCCGTCACATGGGGCAGCACGCAGAACTCGTTGCCCTCCGGGTCTGCCAGCACCGTCCACGGGACGTCGCCCTGGCCGATGTCGATGCGGGAGGCACCCAGGCCGACCACGCGGTCCGCCTCCGCGGCATCGCCCGCGAGGTCGAGGTGGACCCGGTTCTTGCCGAGCTTGGGCCGGTCCGCCGGAAGGAAGCGCAGGTCGATGCCGGAGCGCCCGCGCAGCGTCCACACTCCGTCCGCCCCGGGCACCGGCTCGCTCCAGCCCAGCGCCCCGGCCCAGAAGCCCGCGAGCGCCGCGGGGTCGGCCGCGTCGAACACCACCGCCGTCAACTGTGTTCCCATGGCGGCACCTTAGACCACGGCGCCTTTCGTGGCCCGTCGCGAAAGTTACGTTGGCAAGCGCAGGTCAAGGCCTCGGACGCCGACGCTCCGTTGTCGCCTTCGCGCGTCGATGCCTATGGTCAGCGCCACTGTCCGACCGAGCCGCCCGGAGGATCCGTGTTGCGCACAACCATCTTGAAGGCCGGGGGAGTTGCCGCCGCCGGCGCCCTGCTTCTGCTGGCCTGGCCGGGGGGCCAGGCGGGGGCCGCGAGCAGCTCGCTGCGCCAGCTCGCCGAGGCCAAGGGAATCTACTTCGGCACTGCGCTCACCCAGAGCAACCTGAGCAACAGCACGCTGACCACCCTCGCCGCCGCCCAGTTCGACATGGTGACCCCGGGCAACGAGATGAAGTGGGACACCACCGAACCCTCCAACGGCACCTACAACTTCGGCCCCGGCGACGCCATCGTCTCGTTCGCCAAGGCGCACAGCATGCGGGTGCGCGGCCACAACCTGGTCTGGCACTCGCAGCTGCCCTCCTGGGTGAGCAGCCTGCCCAGCAACCAGGTGCAGGCCGCGATGGAGGCCCACATCACCACCGAGGTGACCCACTACAAGGGCCAGCTCTACGCCTGGGACGTCGTCAACGAGCCCTTCAACGAGGACGGTTCGCTGCGCTCGGACGCGTTCACCAACGCGATGGGCTCCGGCTACATCGCCGACGCGCTGCGCACCGCCCACGCCGCCGACCCCAACGCCAAGCTGTACCTGAACGACTACAACATCGAGGGCGAGAACGCGAAGAGCGACGCCATGTACGCGCTCGTCTCCTCGCTCAAGAGCCAGGGCGTGCCCATCGACGGCGTCGGCTTCGAGAGCCACTTCATCGAAGGGCAACTGCCCAGCTCCATCAAGGCGAACATGCAGCGCTTCACCGCGCTGGGGGTCAACGTCGCCGTCACCGAGCTGGACGACCGCATCCAGCTGCCGGCCAACTCGGCGACCCTGGCCCAGCAGGCCACCGACTACGCGAACGTGGTCAACGCCTGCCTGGCGGTGAGCGGTTGCGTGGGCGTCTCGCAGTGGGGCGTCGGTGACGCCGACTCGTGGATCCCGGGCGCCTTCTCCGGCTACGGCGCGGCGACCATGTTCGACCAGAACTACCAGCCCAAGCCCGCCTACGACGCCACCGTGGCCGCCCTCGGCGGCGCGAGCGGCGGCGGGTCCAGCAGCGCCTCCGGCAGCCCGAGCAGCAGCCCGAGCACGAGTCCCAGCAGCAGCCCGAGCAGCAGCCCCAGCGGCGGGTCGGCAGCCTGCAAGGTGACGGACGCGATCAACGCCTGGAACACCGGCCTGACCGAGAACATCACCATCACCAACACCGGGTCGGCCGCGATCAACGGCTGGAAGCTGGTCTTCACCCTGCCGAGCGGACAGGTCGTCACCAACGGCTGGAACGCGACCTACGCGCCGACCAGCGGCACGGTGACCGCGACCAACGTCAGCTACAACGGCTCGCTCGCGCCCGGGGCCTCGACCACCATCGGGTTCCAGGCCAACCACACCGGCGACACCGCCGCCCCCACGTCGTTCACCCTGAACGGCGCCGTGTGCGGCTCGTAGCCGATGCGCTAGTGTCCCGCCTCGCCGCAGCAGCTACGACGGGGGAGGCGAGGCGGGCATGGCGTCAGGCAGGGACGGGCGCGGCGGGAAGCCGGGCCGGGATCGCACCAAGTACCGGGCGACGGCGGGGCGGCCCGCGAGCATCGAGCCACGGCAACCCCGATGGCAGGTCGGCTGCGGGTTCCTGATCGGCGCCTTCCTGTGGGTCCTCGGCACGGGCGCCGGTGTCGGGCTGGTCGTGCACGGGGCGTTCCTGGACCTGCCGAAGCAGTTCGGCTACCACACCAGTCCCGTGCTGCAGATGAAGGTGGACGCCTGCACCGTGACGGTGCAGGGCAAGAGCCGTACCGTCGACTGCTACGGCCACGGCGACCCGGGCAGCAGCGGGGTCGTCGACGAGCAGTGGATGATCGCCGGCGCGGAGCACAGGTACGCCCCCGGCACCGTCGTCCCGGTGCGGTGCAGCCGGACCGGCGGCTGCGAGGAGACGGGGACCTCCGAGAAGGCGCGGGACGTCGCGGAGGCGGCCTTCGGCCTGCTGCTGTTCGGCGGTATGGCGACCCTGCTGGCGTCGGGCGTCCGATCGCGCCTCGCCCGACGCCGCGGCCGCGGACCCGCCGCGCCGCTCCCGCGGTGGACGGTCCGGTCGGGGCTCGCGGTCGCCGCGGTCCTGGGAGCCGTCGGAGTCGCCGCCGCCGTGGTGGCGTTGGCCACCTGAGCGGCCGAAGGGCCTACGCTGGGGCCGATGTTCTCCGCCGAGGGTCCGACGCTCCGCGAGCTCGCCGTGCAGGCGCTCAGCTCCGTGGAGCGCGGCTACGACCTGCTCGCGCCGAAGTTCGACGCGACGCCGTTCCGCACGTCCGACGTGGTGGTGGCAGCGACCGAGGCCGCGTTGCGACCGCTCGGCCCGTTCACCGACGGCCTCGACCTGTGCTGCGGGACCGGCGCCGGACTCGCGCTGCTGCGCGGCCTGTGCGCCGGACGCAGTGTCGGGCTGGACTTCAGCGCGGGGATGCTCGGCGTGGCCCGCAGCACGGAGCCCGGGGCGGACCTGGTCCGCGCGGACGCCCGGGCGCTGCCCTTCGCGGACGGCAGCTTCGACCTAGCGGTCAGCTTCGGCGCGTTCGGGCACTTCCTGCCCGCCGAACGGCCCGCCCTCTGGTCCGGCCTGCACGCGGCCCTGCGGCCCGGCGGCTGCTTCGCCTTCCCGGTGCTGGGCGCGCCCGGACCGTCCTCGCCGTGGTACTGGGCGCTGCTGGGTTTCGACGCCGTGATGCGGGCGCGGAACGCGCTGCGCAAGCCCGAGTTCGTGATGTACTACCGGACCTTCCGGCTCACTCGAGTGCTGCCCGAACTTGAGGCCGCCGGCTTCCAGGTCTCCCTGCTCCCCCTGCCGCAACTCGGCCCGGCCGGCCGACTGGTCCTGGCGCGTCGGCCGAACTGATCGTCTGTCAGACTGCGGTCATGCGTGCACTGATGAGGCCCGCCGCCCTGGCCGCCGCCGCGCTCGCGATCACCGGCTGCGCCACGACGGCCCAGGGACCCAGCGGGGGATCGGGCGCGGCGGCCGTCGCCGAGCGGAGTGTGCTGGTGACCGTTCCGCCGGCCGGGCGGGGCGCCCCCTTCGACCTCAGCGGAGAGGCTCTCGACGGCGGCAGGCTGAGCCTGGCGGCGTACCGGGGCAAGGTCGTCGTCCTCAACTTCTGGGCCTCGTGGTGCGGCGAATGCCGCGGCGAAGCCGACGACTTGGCGGCCGCGGCCCGAGGCACGGCCGCGCAGGGGGTGCAGTTCGTCGGCGTGGACACCCGCGAACTCCAGCGTTCGGCGCCACGGGTGTTCGTGCGGACGCATCACCTGGACTACCCCAACTTCTTCGACACGGACGGGGATCTGATGCTCAAGGTGCCCGCCCGCTATCTGGACCCGATGGGCGGCATCCCGTTCACCCTGGTGCTGGACCGGCGCGGCCGGATCGCCGCGCGCGCGTGGACGCCGCTGACGGCCGACCAACTGACGGCGCTCGTCGCCCCGTTGGCGGCCGAGAGAGGCTAGGCTGGCGCGCGCGAAGATCCTGGAGGATTCCGGAGTGCGGGAGGGCCTGCGGTGACCGAGGACGACAGCTGGATGGCCGGGGACGACGGCACGCCGCCCCCCTCGGCGGAGCTGCGCACGGACATTGCCCACCCGGCCCGGATCTACAACGCCTGGCTCGGCGGCAAGGACCACTTCCCCGCCGACCGCTCGGTCGCCGACCACCTGGCCCGGATGACGCCGGACGTGGTGGCGTCCGCGCGGGCCAACCGGGCGTTCCTCGGCCGGGCCGTGCGGGCCGTTTCCGCGCTCGGGGTGCGGCAGTTCCTCGACATCGGCACCGGGATCCCGGCCGCCGGGAACACGCACGAGGTGGCGCAGTCGGTGGACCGTTCGGCACGGGTCGCCTACGTGGACAACGACCCGATCGTGCTGGCCCACGCCCGCGCCCTGATGAACGGCCCGGGGCACGGCGCCACCACGGTCACCCAGGCGGACCTGCGCGACCCCGAAGCGATCCTCGCCGCTCCCGGGGTGCGCGGGCTGCTGGACCTCTCCGAGCCGGTGGCCCTGGTCCTGGTCGCGGTGCTGCACTTCGTCTCCGACGAGGAGGACCCGCAGGGGATCGTCAAGCGCCTGCTGAGCGCCCTCGCGCCCGGCAGCGTGCTGGTGCTGAGCCACGGCACCGACGACACCCTGGACCGGGCGACGGCCGCCGAGGTCGCGCATTCCTACGACCGGGCGGCCGCCCACCTCCACCTCCGCCCGAAGGCCGCGGTGGAGCGGCTGTTCGCGGGGACGGAGCTGCTGGAGCCGGGCGTGGTGCTGGTGCCCTACTGGCGGCCGAGCGAGCCCCTGGGTCCGGACGCGGACCGGCTCGGCGTCTACGGCGGCGTCGGCGTGCTCCGCGCGGACTGACTCCGCGTCAGGACCGCCCGGGATCAGGAGACGACGACGGCCATGTCGGCGTAGCTGGACCAGCCGCGCTCGAACTGCTTCCTGGGTATCCAGGACGCCCCGCGCGCAGGGTCGTTGACGTAGACGCCGTTGGTGGTCACGCCGACCACCGCGAGCGCGTGCTCGGCCGGACCCGCGTAGCGGACCAGGCGGCCGTCCCAGGCGCGGTAGGGATGGTCGGGCCGGGCCCGCCACAGGTAGTCGATCCAGACGACGGCCGGATGCCCGGCGGCGAGCTGCCGGTACAGCTGCGCGGGGGAGTAGTGCTCGCCCGCGAACAGCACGGTGGCCCCCTCGGCTCGCGCCGCCGCGGCGATGCGCGGGTAGTAGACGCCGTAGCCGGTGCCCCGCAGTTCCGAGCCGTCCGGGTCGCCGACGAACGCCCGGTACGGGTCCCCGGAGCGGGGGCCGGACCGGCCGAAGCCCGGGTGCCTGCGGTCCACTCCGATCCGGGCCAGCAGCTGCGCGTCGCCGAGGTGGCGGCCACGGTAGGCGAGCAGCATGCGCAACGAGGCGGCCTCGCAGTCGTCGCGCAGCTGCTGCCGGTAGACCGGGACGCGCATCCGCCGGTCCAGCGCCTGGGCCGGGGCGGTCAGCCCCAGCACCGCGGCCGCGGCCAGCGCCGCCCCCACCGCCGCCCGGTACCCCTCGCGGCCCGCGATCCGTCTGAGCATACGTCACCTCGCCCTTCCCTTCGGGGTGCTGGGCCTTCCCGCATCCCGCACACCAGACTCCGCGAGGCCCCGGTCCTGTTGCACTCCGCAGATGGCGGCGCCCGTCCGCCGTCGGCCCAGCGCTGTGCGGGCGGGGGCGCGGTGCGCGGGCGGGGGCGCGCGGTAACGTCTCGGCATGGCCGACCCGCAGCTGACCACGTCCTCCTACCTCGTCCTCGGCATCATCGACAGCCTCGGGGCGGCCAGCCCCTACGACGTGAAGGTGGAGGCGGCCCGCACGGTGGCGCCGTTCTGGGCCATCCCGCACGCCCAGGTGTACGCGCAGTGCGACCGGCTGGTGGCCGCTGGCCTGCTCTCCGAGGACCGTCAGGAGGGCGGCCGCAACCGCCGCAGCCTGCGGCTGACGGCGGCGGGGCGGAAGGCGCTGGCGGCCTGGCTGGCCGATCCGGAGTTCGTACCCGTCGAGGCGCGCGAGCGCGGCATCCTCAAGCTCTGGTTCGGCGGGCGGCCGGAGGTGCTGGCCCCTGAGCAACTCGACGCACACCGCAGGACCTTGGCGCAGTACGAGCAACTGGCGGACAGTGTGGGCGAGTTGATCAGTCGGGGTCAGCGCGAGGCGCTGGAGTTCGGCATCCGGTACGAGCGGATGATGGTGGACTTCTGGCAGTGGGTCCGCTCCCGCGGCGACGAGCCCGAGCCGGACGCTGCCGGTCCGCACTGACGCGGTCCCTTGACCCGGGCGGCACCGGCCCCTACCGTCTCAATAGTCCAGAAAGGACTATCGAGGCTGTGGGCGGGGGAGTCGCCGTGAACCGCACCGAACCAGCCGTGCCCGTGCCGCGGGCGCGGCGCCGCACCACCTGGGCCAAAGCGGCCGGAGTCGCCTTCGCCCTCGTCTGCCTGTCCTACGCACCCATCGCCGCAACGGAGTTGTGGCCCTACGCGCACCCCGGCGCGCCCGCCTGGGGCGAGTGGGCACTGGCGCGCGCGGTCAACCCGCACTACGTCGCGCAGGCCTTCGCCACCCGGGTCGCGCCGTACCGGCACAGCCTGGTCCCGCTGCTCGTGCACACCGTCCTGGGCGCGGTCCTGATGCTGCTCGGCCCCCTGCAGCTGCTCAGCGCGGTCCGCCGCCGCATCCGGCTGCACCGCACGCTGGGCGTCGTCTTCGCGGCCACCGTCTACGCCTCCATGGGCGGGGCCGCCGTCTACCTGGTCCGGACCCGGCCGGAGGACGCGTTCAGCGGGGCGGCCTTCTGGATCGTGCTGGCCACCATCCTGCTCGGCACCGTGCTCAGCGCGACCTACGGCATCCTCGCCGCCGTCACCGGCCGGCCCGACCTGCACCAGCGCTGGATGCTGCTCTGCTACGGCTTCCTGATGACGGCTCCGCTGCTGCGCGTGGAGTGGGCCGTACTGCCGCTGCTGCTGCCCGGACAGCCGATGGCCGAGGTCAACCGGGTCGCCATCATGCATCTGGGGACGCTGGTCGCCTTCGGCGCGCTCTGCGCCTCCCGCGCCTTCGACCGGCGCAGCCGGGTGGCGGGCGTCGGCGGCAGCTGGGTCCCCCGGCCCGTCCTGGCGCTGCTGCAGGCGGCCGGCGCGGGCGCGCTGGTGTGGATCGGCTACTCCTTCGCGCAGCACGGGAGTTCGGGCCACCGCATGCTCGTCGGCTACCTGCTGCCCTACGCCGCCGTGTACGCGGTGCTGGTGCTGCGGATGCGGTCGGCGGCCCGGGCGGGGCGCCCCTGGGCGGCGGAGGAGTGGCGGCTGCACCTGGCCGCGCTGTGCGCCGCGCCCGCGTTCTCCGTCGGCGCGGTGCTGGTCTTCCGACAGGCCCTGGGCCTGGACGAGTTGACGGCGCTGTCGGCCGGGGTCGCCATCGGCGGCGGCATGCTGGCCTTCGCCGCCACGACCGTCGTCAGCCTGCGGGTCCTCCGCGGGCGCGTGGTGCTCGAGCGCGGGCGCGGGGGTGCTTCGGGGTCCGCCGGCGGGCCCGCAGGGCGCGGCGACGGCACGATCCGGGAGAGCGCGGCATGACCGTCGTTGAATACGGAGGTGCGGAGGCCCGGAGGGCGGAGGGGCGCGAACTCGCCCCGGCCGTGCGGCTGGTGGCGACCGCGGTGGGCGCTGGTGAGCGTGGTGGCCGGCCTGGTGAGGGGCCTGGCGCCCGGCGCCGGCCCGGGCGCGCGCAGCGGTTGCGTCCGCTGGGGCCTCCGGCCCCGGGCTCTCGCAGCTCGCCGTGATCTGCGGCATGCTCGGCACGGGGGCGGTCGGCCACGTCCTCCTGACGCGGGCCGCCCGGACCGCGGACGTTCTGCGAACGAAGGAGTCTGATGCCTGCCCAGCTCGACGCGCTGCTCGACGACCTCCGGGCCGAGGGCGACGACCTCGACGCGCTGGTGGCCCCGCTGGACGAGGGCGGCTGGCGCCAGGACACGCCCGCGGCGGGCTGGACGATCGCCCATCAGATCGCTCATCTGGCCTGGACGGACGGCGTGGCGATCCTGGCGGCGACGGACCCCGACCGCTTCCGGGCCGTCGTCGCCGACGCGCTCGGGGACCCGGGCGGCTTCGTGGACCGGGCGGCAGAGACGGGCGCGGCGCAGCCGCCGGCGGAGCTGCTGGCCCGATGGCGACGGGGGCGGGCGGAACTGGCCCGGGCCTTGACCGCGGTCCCGGCCGGGCGGAAGCTGGCGTGGTTCGGCCCGCCGATGAGCGCGACGTCCATGGCCACGGCGCGGCTGATGGAGACCTGGGCCCACGGCCAGGACGTCGCCGACGCGGTGGGCGTGGCACGGGTGCCGACGGCGCGGCTGCGGCATGTGGCCCATCTGGGCGTGCGAACGCGGGACTTCGCCTACGCGGCGAACGCGCTCGCCGCCCCCACCGAGGAGTTCCGGGTGGAACTGACCGGTCCGGATGGTGAGTTGTGGACGTGGGGACCCGAGGATGCCGCGCAGCGGGTGACCGGCCCGGCCCTGGACTTCGCCCTCCGGGTGACGCAGCGGCGCCACCGTGACGACCTCGCGCTGGTGGCCTCCGGCCCGGACGCGGACCAATGGCTCACCCTTGCCCAAGCCTTCGCCGGCCCCCCGGGCAAGGGCCGCGACCCCCGTTAGGGCCCGTCAGGGCCCTCGGGGCCCTCGGGGGCGCGAGGATCCCCACCCTTGCGGCAGGCGGGTCAACTCCCGTCCCGGCGCCGAGAAGAGCAGGCACCCGGACAGGTGGATCCGGCCGACGCCTGCCAGCAGGGCGTCGTCCCAGTCCTTTTGGTGGACGCGGAGGGCGAGCGCACGATCGTCAGCGAGCGCGGCGGAGGAGCGCTGCTCGGCCCCGACGGGTGAGAGGTGCCCCCACCGCGAGTAACACACCACGGAGGGAGGTCCGTCCCCGATCAACGGTCGAACCGCTGTGGGTGGTGGGCTGGTCGCGGTGGGGGCATCTCCCGCCCGAAGGGTGGGGGATCCTCGCGCCCCGAGGGCCCCGAGGGCCCCGAGGGCCCTGACGGGCCCTAACGGGTCGCGCAGTTCCTCGCGCCCCTGAGGGCCCTAACGGGGCCTGAGGGCGGTGTCGAGTGTGGCGGCCCATTGCGTGGCGATCTGGTGGCGGCGTTGGGCGTCGTCCGTGAGGACGTCCGCGAGGCCGAGGCCGCGGGCCAGGTCGAGAGTGGCCTGGACGAGACGGTGGGTGACCGGATCGGCGTCGTCCACGCCCAGCGCGGCGACCGCGGTGCGGTGGGCCTCCCGGCCGAACTTCGCTTCCAAGGGCACGATCCGCTGCTTCAGCGTCTCGTCCGCCGCAGCCGCCGTCCACACGTGCAGGGCGGCCTTGAACAGCGGGCCGCTGAACCAGTCGACCAGGCGCAGCACCACCCACTCGGTCCGGTTGGCGTCGTCGGGAACCGATTCCGCCTCCTCCCGGGCCCAGGACATCCGCGTGTCGAACATGTGGTCCAGCGCGGCCGTGATCAGGTCCTCCCGGGTCGGGAAGTGGTGCTGGGCCGCGCCGCGCGAGACGCCCGCGTGCTCGGCGACGACCGCGACCGTCGTCGCCGACCAGCCCGACGCGGCCAGGCACTCGATGGTGGACTCCAGCAGCCGCTGCCGGGTCGCCCGGCTGCGGTCCTGCTTGGGTTCCCGGGGGGCGGTCACGGCCACGCTCGCGTTCCTGTCGTTCGGCTTGCTCGGGAGGCCATCATGCCCGGCCGCCGGCACCGTGCCCCAGCCAGGTCAGTAGGACTTGCCGAGGCCCAGGCTGTGCTCGGCCACGAAGTTGAAGATCATCTCACGGCTGACAGGGGCGATCCGCGCGATCCGGGCCGCGCCCAGCAGTGCGGCGAGGCCGTACTCCTGGGTCAGCCCGCCGCCGCCGTGCGTGTGCACAGCGAGGTCGAGCGCCTTGACGGAGGCCTCCGCCGCCGCGTACTTGGCCATGTTGGCGGGCTCGGCCGCGCCCTCGTCGTCGCCGCTGTCGTAGACGAAGGCGGCCTTCTGCGTCATCAGCCGGGCCAGCTCCAGTTCGATCTTGGCCTGAGCGAGCGGATGGGCGATGCCCTGGTGCGAGGCGATCGGCGCCCGCCACACCTGACGGTCGACGGCGTAGCGGGCCGCCCGGTCCAGGGCGTAGCGGGCCATGCCGCAGGCCATCGCCGCGCCCATGATCCGCTCCGGGTTCAGGCCCGCGAACAGCTGCATCAGCGCCGCGTCCGCCGCGCCGACCAGGGCCTCGGCGGGCAGCCGGACGTCGTCCAGGAAGAGCATGAACTGCCGTTCCGGGAGGGTCAGTTCCATGTCGATCGGCCGTTTCTCGAAGCCCGGGGCGTCCGTGGGCACGAGGAACAGGGCCGGCCTGAGCCTGCCGGTGCGGGCGTCCTCGGTGCGGGCCACGACCAGGACCGCGTCCGCCTGGTCCACGCCGGATATGTAGATCTTGCGACCGGACAGCAGCCAGTCGTCGCGGTCGCGGCGGGCGGTCGTGGTGATCCGGTGCGCGTTGGACCCGGCGTCCGGCTCGGTGATGGCGAAGGCCATGATCGTCGAGCCGTCGGCCAGGCGCGGCAGCCACTCCACCTGCTGCCCGGGCGTGCCGAAGCGGGAGATGACGGTGCCGCAGATGGCGGGGGAGACCACCAGCATCAGCAGGCCGGTGCCGTTGGCCGCCAACTCCTCCTGCACGAGCGCCAGTTCGTAGATCCCGGCGCCTCCGCCACCGTACTCGGCGGGCAGGTTGACGCCGAGGAGGCCCAGCTTGCCGGCCTCCCGCCACAGCTCGGTCAGCGGCTCGCCGGCCCGCGCCTTCGGCAGGGCGTAACCGAGGTAGTCGTACTTCTCGCCGAGCCGGGCCACCGTCGCGCGCAGCGCCCGCTGCTCCTCGGTCTCGACGAAGCTCATCGGGCCTCCTCCTCCGCCTGCTCGCCCGACTCGACGACGGCGAGCACCGCGCCGACCTCCACCTGGACGCCGACCTGGACCGGCAGCGCCGTGAGCACGCCGGACGCGGGCGCGGTCACGGTGTGCTCCATCTTCATGGCCTCCAGCCACAGCACCGGCTGTCCCGCCGCCACCCGCTCGCCCACCGCCGCGCCGAGGCGGACCACCGTGCCCGGCATGGGGGCCAGCAGTGAGCCCGCGGCGAGCGCCGCCGCCGGTTCCGGGAAACGCGGGACCCGGGTGAACTCCACCGGCCCCAACGCCGAGTCGACGCACACGAGGTCGCCGTGACACGCGACGACGAAGCGCCGGAGCAGCCCGTCGACCGTGAGCACGACCTCCTCCGGTGACGCCGAGACCAGCTCCGCTCCGGCGGCGAACTCCGTCTCGAGCCGCGCCGATCGGTCCAGGCGGTACGTCACCTCGTGCCGTGCCCGCGGTCCCTGGAGCACCTTGCGCTGCGGCTGCGAGGGGACGTTGCGCCAGCCGCTGGGCAGGCCCGCGCCCACCGTCGCCGCCTGCCGGTTGGCCGCCGCGAGGGCGAGCGCGGCCGCGAGGGCGGACAGCCGCTCGGCGGCGGGGGAGGCGAGCGGTTCGGCCAGCCCGTCCGGACCGTGCGTTGCGAAGAAGGCGGTGTCCGTGTCCCCGGCGAGGAAGGCCGGGTGCCGCAGCGTGCGCACCAGCAGGTCCCGGTTGGTGGTCAGGCCGTGGATGCGGGCCCCGGCCAGTGCCGCCGCCAGCCGCCGGGCCGCCGCCGCGCGGGTCGGCGCCCAGGCGATGACCTTCGCCAGCATCGGGTCGTAGTGCACCCCGACGGCCGAGCCGGTGGCGACGCCCGCGTCCAGGCGCAGCCCCTGCGGCAGCTCGGGAACGGTGAACTGGGCGTCCACGCCGTCGAGTTCGAAGCGGTGCAGGATCCCGCTCTGCGGCTGCCAGTCCCGGGCCGGGTCCTCGGCGTAGAGACGGACCTCGATGGCGTGACCCGACCGCCCCGGCGGCTCGGCGGGCAGCCGGACGCCCTCGGCCACCTGGAACTGGAGGTCCACCAGGTCCACGCCGCAGGTGAGTTCCGTGACCGGGTGCTCCACCTGGAGCCGGGTGTTCATCTCCAGGAAGGAGAAGCCGCCCGCCTCGTCGGCGAGGAACTCCACGGTGCCCGCGCCCTCGTAGCCGATGGCCCTCGCCGCCTCCACTGCTGCCGCGAACAGTCGCTCCCGCATGCCCGGCGTCCGCTCGACCAGCGGTGACGGGGCCTCCTCGACGACCTTCTGGTGCCGTCGCTGGATCGAGCACTCCCGCTCGCCCAGCGCCCACACGGTGCCGTGCGCGTCCGCGAGCACCTGTACCTCGATGTGCCGTCCGGTCTCCAGGTAGCGCTCGCAGAAGACCGTCGGATCGCCGAAGGCGGCGGCCGCCTCCGCTCGCGCCGCCGCCAACTGGGGTTCCAGCTGGGCCAGTTCGCGCACCACCCGCATGCCGCGGCCGCCGCCTCCTGCCGAGGCCTTCACCAGTACCGGAAGGTCGGCCGCGGTGACCGCCGCAGGATCGAGCTCGGGCAGCACCGGGACGCCCGCCGCCTCCATCAGCTTCTTGGCCTCGACCTTGGAACCCATCCGCTCCACCGCCTCGGGTGCGGGGCCGATCCAGACCAACCCGGCCCCCTGCACCTGCCGGGCGAAGACCGCGTTCTCGGACAGGAACCCGTAGCCGGGGTGGACCGCGTCCGCGCCCGCTGCCAGCGCGGCGGCGACCAGGGCCTCCCCGCGCAGGTAGGTCTGCGCGGGGGTGACGCCGGGCAGCCGCACCGCCGTGTCCGCCTCGCGCACGAAGGGCGCGTCCGCGTCCGCGTCGGAGAAGACCGCCACGGTGGCCAGCCCGGCGCGGCGCGCCGACGCGAACACCCGCCGCGCCACCTCGCCGCGGTTGGCCACCAGCACCGAACCGATCCGCCGTCGCACTGCCGTCGTCACCTCCTGGTCGGTCATGGGAATCCCTCACCCCGTCACATGCGGAAGACGCCGAAAGAGTCCGTGCCCCGGACCGGCGCCGTGGCGGCGGCCGAGAGGCACAGGCCCAGCACCGTCCGGGTGTCGCGCGGGTCGATGATCCCGTCGTCGTAGATCCGGCCCGACAGGAACAGCGGCAGCGACTCCGCCTCGATCTGCGCTTCGACCGCCGCGCGCATCGCCGCGTCCGCCTCCTCGTCGAAGGGCAGGCCCCGCTTCTCCGCGCCCGCACGCGTCACCAGCGAGATCACGCCCGCCAGTTGGGCCGGGCCCATCACCGCGGACCTGGCGCTGGGCCAGCTGAAGAGGAAGCGCGGGTCGTAGGCCCGCCCGCACATGCCGTAGTGGCCCGCGCCGTAGGAGGAGCCCATCAGCACCGACAGGTGCGGCACCGTGGAGTTGGACACCGCGTTGATCATCATGGCGCCGTGCTTGATGATGCCGCGCTGCTCGTACGCACGGCCCACCATGTACCCGGTGGTGTTGTGCAGGAACAGCAGCGGCGTGTGCGCCCGGTTGGCCAACTGGATGAACTGGGCGGCCTTCTGCGACTCCTCGCTGAACAGTACGCCGCGCGCGTTGGCCAGGACGCCGACCGGGTACCCGTGCAGCTCCGCCCAGCCGGTCACCAGCGAACCGCCGTACAGCGCCTTGAACTCGTCGAAGTCCGAGCCGTCCACGATCCGCGCGATCACCTCGCGCGGATCGAACGGGACCTTGAGATCCGGCGGCACCATACCGAGCAGGTCCTCCGCGTCGTACAGCGGCGCGCGGACCTGCGCCGCCGGACGCGGACCCGGGCCCTGCTTGCGCCAGTTGAGGCGGCGTACGACGGCGCGCCCGATCCGGAGGGCGTCGTACTCGTCCTCGGCCAGATGGTCCGCCAGCCCGGAGACCCGGGCGTGCATCTCGGCGCCGCCCAGCGACTCGTCGTCGGACTCCTCGCCGGTGGCCATCCGCACCAGCGGCGGGCCGCCGAGGAATACCTTGGACCGCTCCCGGACCATCACCACGTGGTCGGACATCCCGGGGATGTACGCGCCGCCCGCCGTCGAGTTGCCGAAGACCAGCGCCACCGTGGGCACGCCCGCGGCCGAGGCCCGGGTCAGGTCCCGGAACATGCGGCCGCCCGGGATGAACACGTCCTTCTGGGTCGGCAGGTCCGCGCCGCCGGACTCCACCAGTGAGATGATCGGCAGCCGGTTCTGCGCGGCGATCTCGTTGATCCGGAAGCTCTTGCGCAGCGTCCAGGGGTTGCTTGCCCCGCCGCGCGAGGTCGGGTCGTTGGCCACCACCAGGCACTCGACGCCCTCGACCACGCCGATCCCGGCGACCAGGTTGGCCCCGACCGGGAACTCGCTGCCCCAGGCGGCCAGCGTGCACAGTTCCAGGAACGGCGAGTCCTCGTCGAGCAGCAGCTCGATCCGCTCCCGGGCCAGGAGCTTGCCGCGTGCGCGGTGCCGGTCCACGTACTTCGGGCCGCCGCCGGCCAGCGCCCTGGCGTGCTCGCCCTCGACCTCGGCCAGTTGGGCCAGCATCTGCTCGCGGGCCGCCGCGAACTCCGGCGCGGCGGTGTCCAGTGCCGAACGCAGCACGGTCATCAGCGGTCCCCTCGCACTCGTGCGGTCGGTCCGGCCTTCCGGACGCTCATGCGCCGGCCTCCCCACCTGGATCGAGCGGTGCCAACAGCCGTGTGGGGATGTCGAGATGGCGCGACCGCAGCCATTCGCCCAGGCCCTTCGCCTGGGGGTCGAAGCGGGCCTGCGCCGCCGCGCCCTCGCCGAGGATGCCCTCGACGACGAAGTTGACCGCCCGCAGGTTCGGGAAGAGGTACCGGCGGACGGGGAGTTCGGCGGACTCCGGCAGCAGCCGCCGGAGCTCGGCCACGGTCAGCGTCCGGGCCAGCCAGTCCCAGGCCGCCGCGGTGCGCACCCAGACCCCGATATGGGCGTCGCCGCCCTTGTCGCCGCTGCGCGCCCCGGCCACTAGCCCCAGCGGCACCCGCCGGACCTCCTCCCTCTCCGGGCCGGGCGGGTCCGCCGAGTCCTCTGCGACGTCCTTGAGCTCCTCCGTGACGGGCGCAGGGGGTATGTCCTCCCGGGAGCCGTCCGGCAGCACAGCGACGTGGGGCACCAGTGCGGCGTCCACGTACGCGGCGGTGAACACGCCGTAGGGCGTGCCCTCGCCGGGGACCCCGGTGAGGCAGGCGCCCGGGTAGCCGGCGAGGGCCAGCTCCACCGCCGTCCCGGAGAACGCGCGGCCCACCTTCGCCGGATCGGGGTCGCGGGCCACGCAGCGCAGCAGTGCGGACGCCTGCTCCTGCGTCGGCGCGTCCGGCCGGTCCAGCCGTGACAGCGTCCAGCGCAGCTCCCGCGGGCGCGCAGGCAGCCACGACTCGAGCTGGCTGCGCACCAGTTCCGCCTTCGCCTCCACCTCCAGCCCGGTGAGGACGAAGCCCATCTCGTTGCGGAAGCCGCCGAGGCTGTTCAGCGACACCTTGAGCGTCGGCGGCGGCGCCTCGCCGCGCACGCCGGAGATCCGGACCCGGTCCGTTCCCTGCGGCGTCAACTCGACGCTGTCCAGGCGCAGTACGGCGTCCGGCCCGGCGTAGCGCGGCCCGGCCACCTCGTAGACCAGCTGTGCCGTCACCGTCCCCACGGTGACGGCGCCGCCGGTGCCCGGGTGTTTCGTGATGACGCTGCTGCCGTCCGGGTGCAGCTCGGCGATCGGGAAGCCGGGGCGGGTCAGGTCCGCGCTCTCGGCCAGTTCGGTGAAGAAGGCGTAGTTGCCGCCGGTCGCCTGGGCGCCGCACTCCAGCACGTGACCGGCGGCCATGGCGCCGGCGATGCGGTCGAACTCCGAGCGCTGCCAGTCGAAATGGGCCACCGCCGGTCCGACGACGAGGGACGCGTCGGTGACCCGGCCGGTGACGACGACATCCGCCCCGGCCCGCAGGCAGGCGGCGATGCCCCAGGCCCCCAGGTAGGCGTTGGCGGCGATCGGCTGCCCGAGCCCCAACTCGGTCGCGCGCGGCAGCAGATCGTCCCCCTCCACGTGCGCGATCCGCGCGGGGGTGCCGCTGCGCTCCGCCAACTCGCGCAGTGCGGACGCGAGTCCGGCGGGGTTGACGCCGCCGGCGTTCACGACGACCCGGACGCCGCGGTCGAGGGCCAGCGCCAGGCAGTCCTCCATCTGCCGCAGGAACGTGCGGGCGTAGCCGAGGCAGGGGTCGCGCAGGCGGTCCCGGCCGAGGATGAGCATGGTGAGTTCGGCGAGGTAGTCGCCGGTCAGCACGTCCAGTTCGCCGCCTTCGAGCATCTCCCGCACGGCGGACGCCCGGTCGCCGTAGAAGCCCGACGCGTTGCCCACGCGCAGCACGTCCGCCGCCGCGCCGATCATGCCGCCACCGCCTTCCCGCCCCGCCCGGTGCGCCGCTGACGCGGCGTCAACGAGGCTGGCACGGCGGGTCACAAAAAGCAATCACGCACGCTTGTTTTTCTGGAATCACGCCACACTGCCGCAACACTGGGCTGACAGAATCGGCGCAGCACCGCTTCGGAGTGAGGAGGCCTGCCGTGCCGACGAGCACGCAGCCGCTGCGGAAACTCGGTTTCCTGACCATCGGCCTGTTCGATCCCGCCGACCCCCGCCCGGGGCACGAGGCCACGCTGGAGCTGATCCGGCTGGGCGAGGAACTCGGCTTCGACAGCGCCTGGGTGCGGCACCGTCACCTCCAGCACGGGATCTCCTCCCCGGTCGCCGTCCTCGCCGCCGCGTCGCAGCGCACCAGCCGGATCGAACTCGGGACCGCCGTGATCCCGCTGGCCTGGGAGAACCCGCTGCGCCTGGCCGAGGACCTGGCCACCGTCGACCTGCTGTCCGGCGGCCGGCTCAACCCCGGTGTCAGCGTGGGCCCGCCGATGCAGTGGGAGCGGGTGAGGCCCGCCCTCTACCCGGACACCGGCGACGCGGAGGACTTCGGCTACGGCCGGGTGCAGCGGCTGCTCGACTTCGTACGCGGCGTCCCGGTCACCGACTTCAGCGGGACGGAGGGCTTCGAGGTCTTCTCGGACCGGGTGCAGCCGCACGCTCCCGGGCTGGCCGACCGCCTCTGGTACGGCGGCGGCAGCCTGCGCTCGGCGGCCTGGGCCGGGGAGCACGGGATGAACCTGCTCACCAGCAGCGTCGTCAAGGCCGAAGCGCCCCGAGCACCGGGCGCGGACGACGCCGACGGCACCGGCGCGGAGGCCGACTTCGCCGCCCTCCAACTCGCCCAGATCCGCGCCTTCCGGGCCGCCCACCCCGCCGGGGACCGGGCGCGGGTGTCGCAGGGGCTGGTCGTCATCCCCACCGACAGCGCGACGCCCGAGCAGCGGGCCAAGTACCAGGCGTACGTGGACGAGCGGACCCCGCGCACCAAGGCCCCTCAGGGGCCCGGGCGGCTGCTGTTCGCGCCGGACCTGATCGGCAGTTCCGCCGAGATCGCCGAACAGCTGTACGCGCACGCCGCGTTCCGCGAGATCGACGAGGTCGCCTTCGCGCTGCCGTTCTCCTTCGCGCCCGAGGACTACGTCCAGATCCTCACCGACATCGCCACCCGGCTCGGCCCCGCTCTGGGCTGGCGGCCCGGCCTCTGACATACGATCAGCCAATGTCTGACATCACGGAGACCACGCCCGGTTGGCTCGCCCCGGACGAGCTGGAGCAGGCGCGGGCGCGCCTGCCGATCCTCTACGTCGAGGCCGTTCCGGTGCGGGTGGACGACAGCGGGGAGATCACGCACGTCGGCCTGCTGCTGCGGATCGGGCCGGACGGCACGGTGAGCCGCACACTCGTCTCCGGACGGGTCCTGCACCACGAGCGGGTGCGCGACGCGCTGCTGCGGCACCTGGAGAAGGACCTCGGACCGGTGGCCCTGCCGCGCATCCCCGCCTCGCTGCAGCCGTTCACGGTGGCCGAGTACTTCCCGACGCTCGGCATCACGCCGTTCCACGACCCGCGGCAGCACGCGGTCTCGCTGGCCTACATCGTCCCGGTCAGCGGCGACTGCCGGCCCCGGCAGGACGCGCTGGACCTGGTCTGGTTCAGCCCGCAGGAGGCCGCGTCGGCCGCGGTCCAGCAGGAGATGCCGGGCGGACAGGGCGTCCTGCTCAAGCAGGCGCTGGCCCATGTGGGCGCGCTGACCTGAGACGGACGACGTCGCCGCGCCGACGGAACGTCAGGAACGGCGGCGGGGGCGCGAGCGCCGGCCCGAAGGGCCGCTGCCGCGCCCCTGCTGCTGCCCGGACCGGCGCTGCTGCTGCTTCTGCGACTGCGCCTGCTGTCCCTGCCCGGAGGGCTTCCTCTTCGGCGCCTTGGCCGCCTCGGCGGCGGCCGTCCGGCCCCGGGTGCTGTTGACCGACCGGCCGCGGACCACGCCGATGAACTCCTCGACCAGGTCCGTGGTGCGGTCCTGCGGCCAGGACAGCGCCACCTGCGACTGCGGCGCGTCCGTGAGCGGACGGTACGTCAGGTCCCTGCGGTGGTGCAGCCGGGCCAGCGACTGGGGGACCACGAGCAGCCCGATGCCCGCGGCCACCAGCTCGACCGCGCCGGCCGTCGTCGCCGGGCGCTCGAAGGCCGGCTCGCCGGGCGGGGTCCCGTCCGGACCCGGCCAGGCGAGGACGTCGTCCAGCGGATGGATCACGACCTCCTCGGCGAGGTCCGCGAGGGCCAGCTCCGCCGCGTCCGCGAACTCGTGGTCCTTGGGCAGCACGACGACGGTCGTCTCCAGGTACAGCGGGATCGCGCTGAGCACGTCCCGGTCCACCGGCAACCGCACCAGCCCCGCGTCCGCCCCTCCCTCGCGCAGCGTCCGCTCGCCGTCCGCCGCCTCGACCTTGACCAGGGAGAGCGGGACCTCCGGCAGCCGCTCGGTCCACACCCGGACCCACTTGGCGGGCGTCACGCCCGGGACGTAGGCGAGCCGGAAGGACGCCGCCGCGGGGGCGGCCGGGTTGTCTGTCACCACGTCAGGCTACCCGCTGCGCCGCCCGCACCGCCGTGACCAGGGCAGGTGCCGATGCTCGCTACCCTTGACGGCATGACTACGCCCAAGCCGAAGACCCCCCAGACGATGAAGCCCGCGACCGCGGCCAAGAAGCTGGGTGTCTACCTCCCGGCCACCCCCGCCGAGTTCCAGGAGGGCGTCGTCTCCCGCGACGAGCTGAACGCGCTGCAGGCCGACCCGCCGGAGTGGCTGACCGAGCTGCGCCGCAACGGCCCCCACCCGCGCCCGGTGGTCGCGGCGAAGCTGGGCGTCTCGATCTCGGGCCTGGCCCGGGGCGGGGTGACGGAGGCACTGACGACGGAGCAGATCGAGGCGCTGAAGGCGGAGAACCCGAGCTGGCTCCAGCAGGAACGGACGATCCAGGCGGAGGTCCGCAAGGAGGCTGTCCGCGTGAAGGAGAAGCACCGCAAGGAAGCGACGCAGAAGGCCGAGCAGACCCGCGGCCGGGGCTGACGCCCCGTCAGCCCGTCCCGGCCGGCCCACCTGAGGATGCCGGCCCGCTTGCGGGCCGGGGATCGCGCGGCGGATCGGGCCGGGGATCGGGCCGGTCCGTGGCTGCCGGGCCTTCGAGGACCGGCCGGAGGTTCCGGTGGGTGGCCTCGTGCGCTGCCGCGCCGCGGGCGGCGACGAAGCCGAGCAGCGCGGGAGGGGCCGAGAAGACCAGCTCTTCCGTGACCAGCGTGCCGCCGTCCGGCCCCGGGGCGAAGGTGATCAGCTGACGGGTCGTCACGGCCGGGGAGGTCCAGGTCTCCGTCCGGTACCGCAGCCCGTCGGTCTCGATCCGCTGCCGGGCGTGGGTCCGGGTGGGTACGCGTACCCCGAGGACCGGGACGTCCTCGATCGCGGTGAACTCGACCGTCCGCAGGCCCGCTTCGACGGTGTCCCGGTGCAGCACGAGCCGGCGCAGGAAGGCGTGCGCGCCGAGGTGGTTGCCGATGTCCGCGTAGACGGCGAAGACCTGCGCCGGTGGCGCGGCGACGGACGCGGTCAGCGTCCGGGTCGCCTCCCGCCGCGGGCGGCGGCGCTCCGCCCGGTGCGCGGCCCGCCGCCACTGCGCGGCGAGGCGGGCGTCGCCCGCGATGTGAGGAGCACTGGTGGGCGGCGTCATGCGTGCGGCTCCCGGGGCGAGGCGTCGAGGGGTCGAGGGGTCGAGTTGGGCCGGACGGACGCTGCGTCGCGCCGACGGGTCCGACCGGGCGGCGGGCCGGACCAACTTCCGGTCGCCGACCGGATTATGGCCCGCTCCGGGCCCCCGGCGGAACGGGGTTGGTGGGAGTGGGGCCCGGATCGTGCGGCTTGGGCGCGTTGTGGTGGCCCGGCCTCTGGGCTCGGGCAGGAGGCCGGGTTGCCATGGCGCGCCTCCCCGCAAGGGCGATCGGCGCGCTGCGGCAGGCGGCGGGGCTCAGTGGGTGGGTTCGAGGTCGTAGTCGGCGGGCACGGCGGAAGCGACGGTGCGGGTGGTGACGGTCCGGGCCGCCGGGGCGAGCAGTTGACGGAGGGTCAGCAGGGCCAGCAGGCCGAGGCCCGCGCCGGTGAGGGGGACGAGGAGACCGGAGGCGGCGCCGACGGAGTCGGCCAGCCGGCCGGCGACGGTGGAGCCCAGGGCCAGGCCGAGGCCGACCGAGCCGGTGAGCCAGGCGAAAGCCTCCGTCTTGGAGCCCGCGTCGACCAGCGACTCGACCAGGGTGTAGGCGGAGATCATCGTGGGTGCGATGGCCAGCCCGCAGCAGAAGACCGCCACCGCGAGCGACAGCAGGCCCGGCATCGCCCACAGCGTGGAGCAGCCCAGCACCAGCAGCGTGTAGGAGGCCAGCAGGCGGCGCTGCGGCGACGCCTTCCAGCGCAGCGCGCCGAACACCGTACCGGCCAGCACGCTGCCGGTGGCGAACAGGCCGTAGACCACTCCGCTCAGGCCCGCGCGCCCGTCCGCCTCCGCGACCGCGGTCACCGAGACCTGCAGTGCGCCGAACACCGTGCCCACGCCCAGCAGCGCGCCCACCAGCAGGCGCACCCCCGGAACGGCGAGCGCCGAGCGCCCGCGCGTGGCCGCGCCGGGCGCCGGCAGGGGCGGCGCGCTGC
>NZ_JBHSQJ010000145.1:0-2933 GCF_042658505.1 Streptacidiphilus monticola
CGGCGCCCAGCTGCGGATCACCGACGCCGACGGCATGCGGATCACCTGCTTCGCCACCAACACCGCCGAACTGCCGATTGCTCGGCTGGAGTTGCGGCACCGCCAGCGGGCCCGGGCCGAGGACCGTATCCGCGCGGCCCGCGACACCGGCCTGCGCAACCTGCCGCTCAAGTCCACCGCGCAGAACCGGATCTGGCTGGAGATCGTCCAGCTCGCCCTCGACCTGCTGGCCTGGCTGCCCATGCTCGCGCTGACCGGCGACGCCCGCCGCTGGGAACCCAAACGCCTGCGGCTGCGGCTGTTCTCCGCCGCGGCCCAGCTGGTCACCACCGGCCGCCGCCGCTGGCTCCGCCTCGCCCGGCACTGGCCCNGCGCAGGTTATGGAGGATGCCAAACGTCAAGCCAGAGATAACAGGCGTCAACCTCCATCCGCTCAGAGCGTTGATCAGGCATCCAGCAATGAAGAGGCCGCAAGCAAGGAGCCACGGTGTGGGTCTGGCTTTCACGGTGTGAACTGTACGACTGAAGATCATTTCTGCCTAGTGCCGCATCAGCAACGTTCGCCCCGACCGACGAGACAGGGCGAACGTTGCCTGACGCGGCACTACTGAACTTGATCGTGTGATGTCGGGGCCGTTTGCCTGACAGCCGGGTGCTGGCACCGGTAGCCCTGGGGTGTGAGGTACGCGCAAGGCGGTGGGTTGACCGATGCCGAGAGAGGCACGCGGGAGCGGTTGCGGCTCCAGGCTGTGGAGCGGTGCCAGGCAGGGGAGAAGAACGCGGAGGTCGCTACTGCTCTGCGGGTGAGCGTGCGGTCGGTCGAGCGGTGGCGGCGGGCCTGGCGCGAGGGCGGCGAGGCGGGAGTCCTATCGAAGGGATCGCCAGGTAGACCTCGACTCAGCGAGGCCCAGATCGCCAGGTTGGAGCGGGAGTTGGAGCGTGGTCCGCTGGCTCACGGCTGGGCGGACCAGCGGTGGACGCTGGCGCGAATCAAGACGCTGATCGGCCGGCTGTTCCACGTCTCCTACACGGTGGAGGGCACCTGGCGGCTGCTGAAGCGGCACGGCTGGAGCTGGCAGCAGCCCACCAGGCGCGCGATCGAGCGCGACGACGCCGCGGTCGAGGTGTGGAAGAAGGAGACCTGGCCGCGGGTAAGAGGACCGCGGCGGAGCGCGGGGCCTGGATCGTCTTCGAGGACGAGGCCGGGCAGTCGATGACTCCGCCGCGCGCCAGGACCTGGGGCCGGATCGGCCAAACCCCGGTCGTGAGGGTGAGGGGCCGGGGCTCCGGCCGGGTCTCGGTGGCGGGCATGGCCTGCTACAAGCCGGGCGAACGGTCCCGCCTGATCTACGCGATCCGCGAGTACCGGGGCCGCAAGGACGAACCGAAGGGCTTCGGCTGGCGCGACTTCCGCGACCTGATCGTCCGCGCCCGCATCCAACTCGGCGGCCCGATCGTGCTCGTGTGGGACAACGTCCGCCTCCACCTGACGGCCGGAATGCGCGAGTTCATCGCCGCGAATGCCGAGTGGCTCACCGTGTTCCAACTGCCCACCTACGCACCGGACCTCAATCCGACCGAGGGCGTTTGGTCGCTGGTCAAGCGTGACCTCGGCAACCTCGCTGCCGCCGACCTCAGCCAGATCACCCGTGCGGTGAAGCGCAGGCTGAAGATGCTGCAGTATCGACCCGAGGTCATCGACGGCTGCCTCGTCGGCGCCCGTCTCGCTCTCAACACGTGATCATACGGTGAGACCTCGGCTGCACCCTGGAATCCGATTGCCGCCGGCCCGTGGAGCGTGCAAATACTTCGGCATGAGCAGAATCGCTGAGGTCATCGTGCTGGCACGGTACGCGGACGAGGTGATGGAACCCCTGACACGGCCGGACGACTCGCGTGACTGGCAAGGTCGTTTCGAGCGGCTCCACCCCTTTGTCGAAGGGTGGGTGATCGAGTTCAACCATGTACGCCCGCGATCCGGCCTGCTGCGATACCTGGAGGCCCTGGCCTGGCCGGAACCCGCAAGTGTGCAGGTACTCATCCATGACGAGGAGGACGACTGCTTCGGTCTCTGGATGATCCAACGCGGCGTGCTGACCGAGGTTCCGCTTCCTGGCCATCGGCGTCTGTACCCTCCGGCGCCGACTACTGGAGCGTATCCACCTGACCCAGGCCTGCTGTGGCGGACGGAAGCGAGGGTTCCGCCCGGCTTCTCCATCGAGCGCCAGGACCCACGCCCGGCCTGGTAGGGCCGGGCCATCCACCCAGGTCTCCGGTCATGACCCGAAGGCAGCCGACATCACGGGTTCAAGTTCAGTAGCCAGCCGGACCCGGTGTGGCACCCGCTCCGCTCGACGGTCTGTGGGCGGGCGAGTGGGTGGCAAGGAACTGATGTCCTGGCGGCTTCGGTTCGTTGTGGATGGTGTCGGCGGGGGCCGGGCCGGTAGCCGGCTCGCCGCTGGGTGCGGGCCATTGGTCAGGGTGCCTCGTGCGGGAGGAGCGAACGGAGCCGTTGGTCGAAGCGTCTGAGGGAGGCGAGGTCTTCGACTGGCGACTTGCCATGTACGACGCTCCGGGCGATGAGGACTGTGCAGAGTCGGCCAGAGGGGCCTTTGCCCGTGAAGGTGGACACGCGGTGGGTTGTCATGCGGCGAGCGTGAGCTTAGCGGTGTGGTGCCGGCGTTCGTACTCGTTGGGGCTGAGGTAGCCGTTGGTCGAGTGCCGACGGCGGGTGTTGTAGCGGGTGAGCCAGGCGAAGACGGTCCTGCGGCAGGTGACCGGGTCGCCGAAGTCGCCGGCGCCCTGGAGCGTTTCGCGTTTGAGGGAGGCGTGGAAGCTCTCGCAGGCCGCGTTGTCCGCGCTGGTGCCGACCGCTCCCATCGAGCGGCTGACGCCCAGCTGCGCGCACAGGTCGGCGAAGGCCCGGGACCCGT
>NZ_JBHSQJ010000146.1:0-1757 GCF_042658505.1 Streptacidiphilus monticola
ATGCCCGCAGGGATCCCTTGGAATCGATCATCTAGTCGCACCTCCCAGGGGCGCTGGGCGCACCTCCCGCCCGAAGGGTGGGGATCCTCGCGCCCCTGCGAGGGTTCCCTTGTGGATAGGGTGACGACCCGTGAGTACGTGGATCTGGGTCGTCGTGGTCGTCGTCGCGTTCGGGCTCTACCTCAGTTGGACCGCAGGCCGGCTCGACCGGCTGCACGCCCGCATCGACGCGGCCCGCGCCGCGCTCGACGCGCAACTGCTCCGCAGGGCGTCCGCCGCACAGGAGTTGGCGACGTCCACCCTGCTCGACCCGGCGTCCAGCATCGTGCTCTACCAGGCCGCGCACGCGGCCCGCACCGCTCCCGCAGAGGATCGCGAGGTCGCGGAGAGCGAACTCTCCCAGGCCCTTCGGGCCGTCTTCGCCGAGCCGGAGCAGCTGACGGCGCTTCAGGAAGCCCCCGGCGGGGACGAAGCGCTGGCCGATCTGTCCGAAGCCGCCCGCCGGGTGCCGATGGCGCGCCGTTTCCACAACGACTCCGTGCGCGCGGCCCGCGCCGTCCGCCGCCACCGCATCGTCCGGCTGTTCCGGCTCGCCGGGCACGCGCCCTTCCCGCTCGCGTTCGAGATGGACGACGAGCCCCCGCGCGTGCTCGAACGGAACGCCGCCTGAGCGGCTACGGAGTGTCAGGGAGCGAGCCCCACAACTGGACAGCGTGGAGCATCGGCTAAGGTCAATACGGGCCTACGATGGCCTTATCGCACCACAAAACTCCGCGAATCCAGTGAGGTCATTCGTGTCCACCAACACCCCCGCCACCTCCGACCAGCCCGCCGTCGGGACCGCCCGCGTGAAGCGTGGCATGGCCGAGCAGCTCAAGGGTGGTGTGATCATGGACGTGGTCACCCCCGAGCAGGCGAAGATCGCCGAGGACGCCGGTGCCGTGGCCGTCATGGCGCTGGAGCGAGTGCCGGCCGACATCCGCAAGGACGGCGGCGTGGCCCGGATGTCCGACCCGGACATGATCGAGGGCATCATCAACGCGGTGTCGATCCCGGTCATGGCCAAGTCCCGGATCGGCCACTTCGTCGAGGCCCAGGTGCTGCAGGCGCTCGGCGTCGACTACATCGACGAGTCCGAGGTGCTCACCCCGGCCGACGAGGTCAACCACTCCGACAAGTGGGCGTTCACCACCCCCTTCGTCTGCGGCGCCACCAACCTGGGCGAGGCCCTGCGCCGCATCGCCGAGGGCGCGGCCATGATCCGCTCCAAGGGCGAGGCCGGCACCGGCAACGTGGTCGAGGCCGTCCGCCACCTGCGTCAGATCAAGGGTGAGATCTCCCGCCTGCGCGGCCTGGACAACAACGAGCTGTACGCCGCCGCCAAGGAGCTGCGTGCCCCGTACGAGCTGGTCGCCGAGGTCGCCGAGCTGGGCAAGCTGCCGGTCGTGCTGTTCTCCGCCGGTGGCGTGGCCACCCCGGCCGACGCGGCGCTGATGCGCCAGCTGGGCGCGGAGGGCGTGTTCGTGGGCTCCGGCATCTTCAAGTCGGGCGACCCGGCCAAGCGCGCCGCCGCCATCGTGAAGGCCACCACCTTCTACGACGACCCGAAGATCATCGCGGACGCCTCCCGCAACCTGGGCGAGGCCATGGTCGGCATCAACTGCGACACCCTGCCCGAGACCGAGCGGTACGCCAACCGCGGCTGGTAACAACAGAGTTCGTGACCGGGAGCCCCGACCCCTGCCTGGGGTCGGGGC
>NZ_JBHSQJ010000146.1:1773-46818 GCF_042658505.1 Streptacidiphilus monticola
GGGCCGTCAACCTTCAGCAACGAAGAGGTAGTTCACGTGTCCAGCGCCACCCCCGTCATCGGCGTCCTGGCCCTGCAGGGCGACGTCCGCGAGCACCTGGTCGCCCTGGCCGAGGCGGACGCGCAGGCGCGCCCGGTCCGCCGGGCCGAGGAGCTGGCCGAGCTCGACGGCCTGGTCATCCCCGGCGGCGAGTCCACGACCATGTCCAAGCTCGCGCTCATCTTCGGCGTCATGGAGCCGCTGCGGCAGCGGGTGCGCGAGGGCATGCCCGTCTACGGCACCTGCGCCGGCATGATCATGCTCGCGGACAAGATCCTGGACGGCCGCGACGACCAGGAGACCGTGGGCGGCATCGACATGGTGGTGCGCCGCAACGCCTTCGGCCGGCAGAACGAGTCCTTCGAGTACGGCGTGGACTTCCGGGGCCTGGAGGACGGCGGCCCCGTGCACGGTGTGTTCATCCGCGCCCCCTGGGTCGAGTCGGTGGGCGAGGGCGTCGAGGTGCTGGCACAGCTGGACACGGGCACCGAGGCGGACCACATCGTGGCGGTGCGTCAGAACAACCTGCTGGCCACCTCGTTCCACCCGGAGCTGACCGGTGACCACCGCGTGCACGGGTACTTCGTGGACATGGTCCGCACCGCCCGTCACGGCGGGTGACGGTAAGATCCCTCCCGTCTGTTTCGTTTCCCTGGTGTTTGCATAAAGGAGCAACTCGATGTCCGGCCACTCCAAGTGGGCTACCACCAAGCACAAGAAGGCCGTCATCGACGCGAAGCGCGGCAAGCTCTTCGCCAAGATGATCAAGAACATCGAGGTGGCGGCCCGGACCGGCGGCGGTGACCCCGCCGGCAACCCGACGCTCTACGACGCCATCCAGAAGGCGAAGAAGAGCTCGGTCCCGAACGACAACATCGACCGTGCGGTCAAGCGCGGCTCCGGCGCGGAGGCCGGCGGCGCGGACTACTCGACGATCATGTACGAGGGCTACGGCCCGAACGGGGTGGCCGTGCTGATCGAGTGTCTGACGGACAACCGCAACCGCGCCGCGTCCGACGTGCGCGTCGCCATGACCCGCAACGGCGGCTCCATGGCCGACCCGGGTTCGGTGTCGTACATGTTCTCCCGCAAGGGCGTCATCATCGTGCCCAAGGCCGAGAAGGTCGACGAGGACACGATCATGGAGGCCGTGCTCGACGCGGGCGGCGAGGAGATCACCGACCTCGGTGAGAGCTTCGAGATCCAGACCGAGGCGAGCGACCTGGTCGCGGTGCGCACCGCCCTGCAGGAGGCGGGCATCGACTACGACTCCGCCGAGGCGAACTTCGTGCCCAGCGTCCAGGTCCAGCTGGACGCGGAGGGTGCCCGCAAGATCTTCAAGCTGATCGACGCCCTCGAGGACAGCGACGACGTGCAGAACGTCTACGCCAACTTCGACATCTCGCCCGAGGTCGAGGCCGAGCTCGACGCCGAGTAGCTGTCCCGCCCGGCGGCGCAGCCGCCAGGGGCGCGGGGAACTGCGCGACCAGAGCCCACCACTGGCGGAGGTCCGGCGCCGTGTGCGGGACGGACCTCCCTGGGTGGTGGGCTGGTCGCGCGGTTCCTCGCGCCCCTGGGTGTTGCGGGGTTCTGTCAGTGCGACGGGCTAGCCTCTTCGCATGCGAGTTCTGGGTGTGGACCCTGGGTTGACCAGGTGCGGGGTGGGCGTCGTCGAGGGCGCGCCCGGCCGCGCCCTGCGCATGCTCGCCTGTGGGGTCGTCAGAACACCCGCGGAGCTGGAAGTTGCCGACCGCCTGCTGCAGATCGAGCGGGGCCTGGAGGCCTGGTTCGACACCCACCGGCCCGAACTCGTGGCTGTCGAGCGGGTGTTCGCGCAGCACAACGTCCGCACCGTGATGGGCACCGCCCAGGCCAGCGCGGTGGCCATGCTGGTGGCCACCCGGCGCGGCATACCGGTCACGCTGCACACGCCCAGTGAAGTGAAGGCCGCCGTCACCGGGTCCGGGCGCGCCGAGAAGGCGCAGGTGGGGGCGATGGTGACGCGGATCCTCCGGCTGGACGCGCCGCCGAAGCCCGCGGACGCGGCCGACGCGCTCGCGCTGGCCATCTGCCACATCTGGCGCGGCACCGCGTCGCAACGCATCGCCGCAGCCGTCGCCTCGACCCGAGCCAGGGAGTACCGCCCGTGATCGCGTTCGTCAGCGGCCCCGTGGTCGCGCTCACGCCCAGCTCCGCCGTCGTGCAGGTGGGCGGGGTGGGCATGCTGGTGCACTGCGCGCCGAACACGCTGGCCGGCCTCCGTCTCGGTCAGGAGGCGCGGATCGCCACGTCCCTCGTCGTCCGGGAGGACTCGCTCACCCTCTACGGCTTCGCCGACGACGACGAGCGGCAGACCTTCGAGCTGCTGCAGACCGCCAGCGGTGTCGGGCCCAAGGTCGCCCAGGCCATGCTCGCCGTGCACAGCCCGGACGCCCTGCGGGTGGCCGTGGCCCGCGGTGACGCCAAGGCGCTGACCGCCGTGCCGGGCATCGGGCCCAAGGGTGCGCAGAAGCTGCTGATCGAGCTCAAGGACCGGCTCGGCACGCCCACCGGCGCCGTCCCCGCGCAGGGTCCGGCCGTCGCCGCCGGGCCGCCGCCGTGGCAGGACCAGCTCCACGCCGCGCTGGTCGGCCTGGGCTTCGCGCCGCGTGAGGCCGAGGACGCGGTCAACGCGGTGACGCCGGAGGCCGAGGCCATGGACAAGGCCGACGTCTCGGTCCTGCTCCGCAGCGCCCTGCGCAGCCGCAACCGCGCCCGCTGACCCACCCGCGTACGAGCCCAACCTGGAGCCGCTGAGCCATGTATGACGACCCGTCGGACCGCAGTCTGGTCACCGCCGCCGCCGACGGTGAGGACCGGGCCGTCGAGGCCGCCCTGCGCCCGCGCGACCTGGACGAGTTCATCGGCCAGGAGCGCGTGCGGGAACAGCTCTCGCTCGTGCTCCAGGCCGCCAAGCGCCGCGCGGCCACCCCGGATCACGTGCTGCTGTCGGGGCCGCCCGGCCTCGGCAAGACGACGCTGTCGATGATCATCGCGGCCGAGATGGGCGCGCCGATCCGCATCACCTCGGGCCCGGCCATCCAGCACGCGGGCGATCTGGCGGCGATCCTGTCCTCGCTGACCGAGGGCGAGGTGCTCTTCCTCGACGAGATCCACCGGATGTCCCGGCCGGCCGAGGAGATGCTCTACATGGCGATGGAGGACTTCCGCGTCGACGTCGTCGTCGGCAAGGGTCCCGGCGCCACCGCCATCCCGCTGGAACTTCCACCGTTCACCCTCGTCGGGGCGACCACCCGGGCCGGTCTGCTGCCGCCGCCGCTGCGGGACCGTTTCGGCTTCACCGGGCACATGGAGTTCTACGCCCCGAGTGAGCTGGAACGGGTCATCCACCGCTCGGCCCGGCTGCTCGACGTGGACATCGACGCCGCCGGCGCGGCCGAGATCGCCGGCCGCTCGCGCGGCACGCCGCGCATCGCCAACCGGCTGCTGCGCCGCGTGCGCGACTACGCCCAGGTCCGGCACGACGGCGAGGTCACCCGGGACATCGCCGCCGCGGCTCTGGACGTGTACGAGGTGGACGCCCGTGGCCTGGACCGGCTGGACCGGGCCGTACTGCACGCACTGCTGAAGCTGTTCGGCGGCGGGCCCGTGGGCCTGTCCACGCTGGCCGTCGCCGTGGGGGAGGAGTCGGAGACGGTGGAGGAGGTCGCCGAGCCCTTCCTGGTCCGCGAGGGCCTGCTGGCACGTACCCCCCGCGGCCGGATCGCGACGGCGGCGGCCTGGCAGCACCTGGGGCTCACGCCTCCGCCGCAGAGCCCGGTCGCCGGGCAGCAGGACCTGTTCGGCGCCGCGGAGGCGTGACCCGCGGGCGTGATGTGGAACAGATCCGCGCGAGGAACTCGCCTTTCGCGGAACCGGAATGCGATGCTTGACGTTGTCCGACCATGGCGAGTCCCCTAGACTCCGCCCGCCGCCCTTCCCGGGCGGTACCTCCGCCAGCTAGTTCGGCCGCGTCCCTTGCGGCCTCGCAAAGGACTGTCAACCGTGGGTTCCTCCTCTTTCCTGCTCATCATGGTGCTGATGATGGGCGCCATGTTCCTGATGACGCGCTCCGCCAAGAAGAAGCAGCAGCAGGCTGCCGAGATGCGCAACAAGATGGAGCCGGGTTCCGGCGTGCGCACGATCGGCGGCATGTACGCGCTGGTCAAGTCGGTCAACGACGAGACCGTGGAGCTCGAGGTGGCCCCCGGCGTGCACGCCATCTACTCCAAGCAGGCCATCGCCGTGGTCATGGACCCGGTCGAGTACAACCGCCTCGTCCACGGTGACGAGCCCGAGGACGAGGCCGTCGAGGACGCCGACGCGACCTCCGAGCCGGTCGCGCAGGCCGTCGTGGACGCCGCCGAGGCCGAGACGAAGGACGCCGCCGAGGACAAGGACGAGCCGGTTGCTCTGTCCAAGAACCTGGATGGCGACAAGGAAGCCTCGGCCAAGTAGCCTGCCCTCTGCGGCACAGCCCCGGGGTCCGCGTTTCTGACATGGCCCCGGCACGGCCCAACCGGACCGCTGCGTCGTGGCCGCGCTGTCCCCTGTCCGCCGGAACCCCGGCGAGGGCGGCGCGACCCACCCCACGGCATGGACAGAGAGAATCGAGAAGGTGGCATCACCCAAGTCCCGTCCCCGTGACGGCTACCCGGGGCGTGCGCTCAGCCTGATCCTGGTCGCGATCGTGGCGCTCGTCGCCATCATGTTCGGCACCGGGAACTACAAGCCGCGCCTGGGCATCGACCTCGCCGGCGGCACCAGCGTCACGCTGAAGGCGACCTCGTCGGACCCCAAGGCGGTCAACTCGACCAACATGGCGACCGCGGTGTCGATCCTGCAGGAGCGCGTCAACGGCTACGGCGTGTCCGAGGCGACCGTGCAGACCCAGGGCAATGACACGATCATCGTGAACATTCCCAAGGGCACGAACTCGACCCAGGTCGCCCAGCAGCTCGGCGCCACCGCCAAGCTGTACTTCCGGCCGGTGCTCGCCCAGGCGTACTCGGGGAGCATCCCGAAGTCCACCTCCTCTCCGTCCGCCCCCGGCAGCGCGTCGCCCTCCGCGTCCGCGTCGTCCAGCACGAGCGTGAAGTCGCAGGCCTCGCCCTCGGCGAGCAAGACGCAGGGTGACGCCGTGAGCAAGGCGCTGACCGCGGGTTCGGCCTCGGCCTCCGCGAAGGCCACCGCGTCCGCGCCTGCTTCCGCCAAGGCGAGCGCCACCCCGACGGCCGCCGCGTCGGCAGCCACCTCGGGCGCGACGATCGGGCAGACCGGCACCGTGCCGACCGACCTGACGGCCGCGTTCGCCGCGATCGACTGCAGCACCTCGGCGGGGCAGAAGGCCGCCCGGGACGCCGCAGTCAAGGCCGCCACCACCGCGAACATCGTCTCCTGCTCCCAGAAGTCCTCCTCGGGCGTGTGGGAGAAGTACGCGCTGGGTCCCGTGGCCGTCGCCGGCCAGGACCTGTCCGACGCCAGTGCCGGCCTGAGCCAGACCACCGGCCAGTGGGAGGTCGACCTCAGCTTCAACGGCAAGGGCACCAAGCAGTTCGCCGACACCACCAAGGCGCTGACCTCGAAGACCTCGCCGCAGAACCAGTTCGCCATCGTCCTCGACGGCCAGACGGTCTCCGCCCCGGCGGTCAACGAGACCATCGCCGGCGGCAAGGCGCAGATCACCGGCAACTTCTCTCCGGAAGAGGCCAAGGCCCTTGCCAACGTGCTGAGTTACGGTGCGCTGCCGCTGGACTTCAAGACCCAGGACGTCACCACCGTCTCCGCCGAGCTCGGCGGCAGCCAGCTGGACGCCGGTCTGCTCGCGGGCGCCATCGGCCTCGCCCTGGTCGTGCTCTACTCGCTGTTCTACTACCGCGGTCTGGGCCTGGTCGCCGTGGCCGGTCTGGTCGTCTCGGCGGTGCTGACCTGGTCGATCATGAGCCTGCTCGGTGGCACCATCGGCTTCGCGCTGAACCTGCCCGCGGTCTGCGGCGCCATCGTCGCGATCGGTATCACCGCCGACTCCTTCGTCGTGTACTTCGAGCGCATCCGCGACCAGCTGCGCGAGGGCTCCACGCTGCGCCCGGCCGTGCAGCGGGCCTGGCCGCGCGCCCGGCGCACGATCCTGGTCTCGGACTTCGTGTCCTTCCTCGCCGCCGCGGTGCTGTACTTCTTCACCGTCGGCAAGGTGCAGGGCTTCGCCTTCACGCTGGGCCTGACCACGCTGCTCGACGTCGTCGTGATCTTCCTGTTCACCAAGCCGCTGATCACGCTGCTGGCCCGGACGAAGTTCTTCGGCAACGGGCACAAGTGGTCCGGCCTCTCGCCGGAGCGCCTCGGCGTCCGTGCGCCCCTCCGCGGCTCCCGCCGCGGCCGTCCTGCCGCCACCAAGGAGGCCTGACCCGTGTCGCGCTTCGGGAACATCGGACACCGCCTCTACACCGGCGAGGTCAGCATCGACTTCGTCGGCCGGCGGAAGCTCTGGCTCGCCATCTCCGGGGTCATCCTGCTCGCGGCCATCCTCGGTCTGGGCCTGCGCGGCCTGCACCTGGGCATCGAGTTCAAGGGCGGCGAGATCTACACGGTCACCAAGCCCGGGCTGACGGTCAGTCAGGCTCAGGACGCCGCCAACAGGATGCTCGGAGACAGCTCCGCCGTCGTGCAGCAGACGACGAACCTCAACGGCACCAAGAACATCACCATCCAGGTCAGCTCGAACGAGCACCTGGACTCGGCCACCGGACAGACCAAGCTGGCGCAGGAGCTGTCCGTTCCGACCTCCCAGATCAGCGTCCAGGAGATCGGCCCCAGCTGGGGCAGCGACATCAGCCACAAGGCGCTCTACGGCCTGATCGCCTTCATGGTGCTGGTGACGATCTACCTCGCCGTCGCCTTCGAGTGGCGGCTGGCGATCGGCGCGCTGGTCGCCCTGATCCACGACCTGCTGATCACGGTCGGCGTCTACGCCCTGGCTGGCTTCGAGGTGACCTCGGGTACCGTCATCGGCTTCCTGACCATCCTCGGCTACTCCCTCTACGACACCGTCGTCGTCTACGACGGTCTCAAGGAGGCGACGAAGGACCTGACCAAGCAGACCAGGCTGACCTACAGCGACGCCGCCAACAACTCGCTGAACAGCACCCTGGTCCGCTCGATCAACACCACGGTCCTGGCCCTGCTGCCGGTCGCCGGCCTGCTGTTCATCGGTGGCGGCCTGCTCGGCGCGGGTGTCCTCAACGACATCTCGCTGGCGCTGTTCATCGGTCTGACCGCCGGTGCCTACTCCTCGATCTGCGTGGCCACCCCGCTGGTCGCCTGGCTGCAGGAGAAGCGTCCGGAGTACCAGGCGCTCGCCAAGCGCGTCGCCCAGCGCAAGGCCGCCGAGGCCAAGGCCGCGGCCGAGCGCCCGGTGCCCGCGCCGGGCGCCGAGGAGGTCGTCGAGGACGCGGTGCATGCCGGGTCCGGAACGGGTCCGCGCCGCCAGCCGGTCAACCGCAGCCGCAGCGAGCGTCGCTCCGGCCGCCGGAGCTGAGGAACTGACACACCGTCATGAGCACTGAACTCGCAGCACTGCTGGCCGCGAAGATCCGCGACGTCCCGGACTACCCCAAGCCGGGCGTGGTCTTCAAGGACATCACGCCCCTGCTGGACGACGCGGAGTCCTTCGCGGCGCTGGTGCGGCACATCGGCGAGCGGGCCCGGGCTCTGGGCGCGACCAAGGTCGTGGGCCTGGAGGCGCGCGGCTTCATCCTCGCCGCGCCCGGCGCCTACGCGGCGGGGGCGGGCTTCGTCCCGGTCCGCAAGGAGGGCAAGCTCCCCGGCGCCTGCCTGAGCCAGTCCTACGACCTGGAGTACGGCTCCGCCGTGATCGAGGTCCAGGTCGACGCCTTCAGCCCGGGCGACCGGGTGCTGGTCGTCGACGACGTGCTCGCCACCGGCGGCACCGCGGAGGCAGCGCTGGAGCTGATCGCCCGCGCCGGGGCCGAGGTCGCCGGCGTGGTGATGCTGATGGAGCTGGGCTTCCTCGGCGGTCGGGAGCGGCTGCTGCCGAAGCTGGGCGACGTCCCGCTGGAGGCGGTCATCCAGATCTGAGGGCTGACGGGCCGTCAGTCCGGAATGCGAACAGGTGGGGCCTCCGTTGACCCGGGGGCCCCACCTGCTTCGTTCCGACCCGTTCCACCCGCTGGTCACGGGGAACACCGGGTGGTGACTCTCGGTACCATGAGGTTCCGGACCTTGTTCCAAGGAGTGCACTTGCCCGAAGAGGTCGTGCCCGCAGCCGCGAGCCAGCAGGAGTCCGTCCCCGCCGCGCCCGCGCAGTCCGCGCCGCCCAAACCGGGACCCCCGGCGGCCACGCCCTCCCGCGTGCGGGCTCGGCTCGCCCGCCTCGGCGGCCAGCGCGCCAGCACCTTCAACCCGGTTCTCGAGCCGCTGTTCCGGGTCGTCCGCCAGAACGACCCCAAGGCCGACCTCCCCGCGCTGGAGCGCGCCTACCAGATCGCGGAGCGCTGGCACCGCGGCCAGAAGCGCAAGAGCGGCGACCCGTACATCACGCACCCGCTGGCCGTCACCACGATCCTCGCCGAGCTCGGCATGGACGTCCCCACGCTGATGGCGGGCCTGCTGCACGACACCGTCGAGGACACCGACTACGGCCTGGAGCAGCTGCGCCGGGACTTCGGCGACACCGTGGCCAAGCTGGTGGACGGCGTCACCAAGCTCGACAAGATGAAGTTCGGCGAGGCCGCGCAGGCGGAGACCGTGCGCAAGATGGTCATCGCGATGGCGCAGGACCCGCGCGTGCTGGTCATCAAGCTGGCCGACCGCCTGCACAACATGCGCACCATGCGCTACCTCAAGCGGGAGAAGCAGGAGAAGAAGGCCCGCGAGACCCTCGACATCTACGCCCCGCTCGCCCACCGCCTGGGCATGAACACCATCAAGTGGGAGCTGGAGGACCTGGCCTTCGCCATCCTCTACCCGAAGATGTACGACGAGATCGTGCGTCTGGTGGCCGAGCGGGCGCCGAAGCGGGACGAGTACCTGTCCGTCGTCACCGACCAGGTGAACGGCGACCTGCGGGCCGCGCGGATCAAGGCCACGGTGACCGGCCGGCCGAAGCACTACTACAGCGTCTACCAGAAGATGATCGTGCGGGGCCGGGACTTCGCCGAGATCTACGACCTGGTGGGCATCCGCGTCCTGGTCGACTCCGTCCGCGACTGCTACGCGGCGCTGGGCACCATCCACGCCAGGTGGAACCCGGTGCCGGGGCGGTTCAAGGACTACATCGCCATGCCGAAGTTCAACATGTACCAGTCGCTGCACACGACGGTCATCGGCCCCGAGGGCAAGCCCGTCGAACTGCAGATCCGGACCTTCGACATGCACCGGCGCGCGGAGTACGGCATCGCCGCGCACTGGAAGTACAAGCAGCAGGCGGTGGCGGGCACGTCGAAGGTCCGCACGGACACGCCGGCCGGCAAGGGCGACACCGTCAACGAGATGGCCTGGCTGCGCCAGCTGCTGGACTGGCAGAAGGAGACCGAGGACCCGAGCGAGTTCCTCGACGCGCTCCGGTTCGACCTGGGCCAGAGCGAGGTCTTCGTCTTCACGCCGAAGGGCGACGTGATAGCGCTTCCGGCCGGATCGACGCCGGTGGACTTCGCGTACGCGGTCCACACCGAGGTCGGGCACCGGACGATAGGAGCGCGGGTCAACGGCAAGCTGGTGCCGTTGGAGAGCACGCTGGAGAACGGCGACACGGTCGAGGTCTTCACGTCCAAGGCGGAGAACGCCGGCCCGTCGCGGGACTGGCTGGGCTTCGTCAAGTCGCCGCGGGCCCGGAACAAGATCCGTGCGTGGTTCTCCAAGGAGCGCCGCGAGGAGGCCATCGAGCAGGGCAAGGACGCGATCACCCGGGCCATGCGCAAGCAGGGCCTGCCGCTGCAGCGCATCCTGACGGGCGACTCACTGGTGACCCTGGCCCACGAGATGCGCTACCCCGACATCTCGTCGCTGTACGCGGCCATCGGGGAGGGGCACGTCTCCGCGCAGACCATCGTGCAGAAGCTGGTCACCGCGCTCGGCGGCGAGGAGGGCGCGGCCGAGGACCTGGAGGAGACGGCCGCCCCGTCGTCCCGCCCGAACCGCCGCCAGCGGAGGGCGACGCCCGACCCCGGCGTGGTGGTCAAGGGCGTGGCCGACGTCTGGGTCAAGCTGGCCCGCTGCTGCACGCCCGTGCCGGGCGACCCGATCGTCGGTTTCATCACGCGGGGCAACGGTGTGTCGGTGCACCGGGCGGACTGCGTGAACGTGGACTCGCTGTCCCAGCAGCAGGAGCGGATGGTCGAGGTCGAGTGGGCCCCGACGCAGTCGTCGGTGTTCCTGGTGGCCATTCAGGTCGAGGCGCTGGATCGCAGCAGGCTGCTGTCGGATGTGACGCGGGTGCTGTCCGACCAGCACGTGAACATCCTGTCGGCGGCGGTCCAGACGTCCCGCGACCGGGTGGCGATGTCCCGCTTCACGTTCGAGATGGGCGACCCGAAGCACCTGGGCCACGTCCTCAAGGCCGTCCGCGGCGTGGAGGGCGTCTACGACGTCTACCGGGTCACGTCTTCCAAGAAGTAGCAGTTGCACCCGTAGGGGCGCGAGGATCCCCCACCCTTCGGGCGAGAGGTGCCCCCACCGCGAGAAGCCAACCACCCCGGGAGGTCCGACCCCATTGAACGGGCCGGACCTCCCGGGGTGGTGTGTTGCTCGCGGTGGGGCAACCTCCCACCCGAAGGGTGGGGGATCCTCGCGCCCCCGGAGGGAAGCGCAACTGACGGAGCGTCAGCCGAGTTCCTCAAGGCCCTTCTGGGCCTGCGCCAGCAGTTCGCGGCGACCGGCCAGTTCGGACTCCAGCTTGGCGACCGTACGGGCGTCACCCTTCGCCTGCGCAGCGACAAGCTGCTTCTCCAGCTTGTCCACCGCCGCCTGCAGCAGCCCCGCCATGCCCTCGGCGCGGGCGCGCACCTCCGGGTTGCTGCGCTGCCACTCCGCATCCTCCGCCTCGCGGAGCGCGTGCTCGACGGCGCGCAGGCGCGACTCCAGGCGGCCGCGGGCGTCGCGGGGCACGTGGCCGATGGCCTCCCAGCGCTCCGCGATGTCGCGGTACGCGGCCTTGGCGGCCTTCAGGTCGCCGATCGGGAGCAGCGCCTCGGCCTCGACCAGCAGCGCCTCCTTGGCGGTCTGGTTCTCCCGCTCCTCCGCGTCCCGCTCGTCGAAGACGGCGGAACGGGCCTGGAAGAAGACGTCCTGCGCGCCGCGGAAGCGGGTCCACAGCTCGTCCTCGGCCTCGCGCTGGGCGCGGCCCGCAGCCTTCCAGTCGGCCATCAGTTCGCGGTAACGGGCCGCCGTCGGGCCCCAGTCCGTGGACCCGGAGAGCGACTCGGCCTCGAGGACCAGCTTCTCCTTGCGCAGCCGGGCCTCCTCGCGCTGCTGGTCGAGCTGCGCGAAGTGGGCCTTGCGGCGCTTGGAGAAGGCCGAGCGGGCGTGCGAGAAGCGGTGCCAGAGCTCGTCGTCGGACTTGCGGTCGAGGCGGGGCAGTCCCTTCCAGGTGTCCACCAACTCCCGCAGCCGGTCGCCCGCTTCGCGCCACTGGGTGGAGTCGACCAGCTGCTCGGCCTCGGCGACCAGGGCCTCCTTGGCGGCACGGGCCTCCTCCTGGGCCTTGGCCCGGGCGGCCTTGCGCTCCTCGCGGCGGCTCTCGACCTCGGCGCTCAGCGCGTCCAGGCGCTTCGCGAGCGCGTCCAGGTCGCCCACCGCGTGGCCCTCGGCGACCTGCGCCTTGAGGTGGTCGATCGCGGCCTGCGCGTCCTTGGCGGCGAGATCGGTGGTGCGCACGCGGCGCTCCAGCAGGCCGATCTCGACGGCGATGCCCTCGTACTTGCGCGTGAAGTAGGCCAGGGCCTCCTCGGGGGAGCCGGCCTGCCACGAGCCGACGACGCGTTCGCCGTCGGCCGTCCGCACGTAGACGGTCCCCTCGTCGTCGACACGGCCCCACGGGTCGCTGGTCACAGCGCCTCCTCGCTATGGCGGTCCCCGCTCCGCACGGGCAGGGCTGCCGCCGTCCACAGAATTGATGCCGGCCGGGCCGCTCTTCTAGTCGGGGCGGCCGGGTCAAGGCACCCTACAAGACCACAACATAGGCGACCGGGCCGGGTGCTGTCCGCATCCCGGCCCGGTCAATTGGCACGAGCCCTCAGCTCTTCGCGGTGGTGACCGACTTCATCACGACCGACTCCGCCGGGGCGCCGTCGGTGCCGCCGCCCTGGACGCCCTTCTTCGCGATGGCCTGGAGCGTGTCCAGGCCGCCGGTGATGGTGCCGAAGGGGGTGTAGGAGGGGGCCAGCGGACTGTCCTTGTAGACCAGGAAGAACTGCGAACCGTTGGTGTTCGCGCCCGAGTTGGCCATGGCGACGGTGCCGGCCGGGTAGGTCACCTGGGTGCCGCTGCCGAAGGCCTTGAGGTTCTCGTCGGTGAAGCTGTAGCCGGGGCCGCCGGAGCCGGTGCCGGTCGGGTCGCCGCACTGGAGCACGTAGATGCCCGCGGTGGTCAGCCGGTGGCACTTCACGTTGTCGAAGAAGCCCTGCTTGGCAAGGAAGACAAAGGAGTTGACGGTGTGGGGGGCCTTGGCCGCGTTCAGCTTGAGGGTGACCGTGCCCTGGTCCAGCTTGATCGTCGCGGTGTAGGTCGCCTTCGTGTCGATCGACATCGCCGGCTCGGTCTTCCACTGCTTGTAGCTCGGCGAGGCCGAAGGGGTGGCCGCGGTCGAGGCGGCGGCCGAGGCGGAGGGGGCGGCCGCGGCAGGGGTCTTCTTGGAGCCGGAGGGCGCCACGGCCCACACCACGCCGCCGATCACCAGTACGCCGGCGACGACGCCGCCGATGATCGCGGTGCGCCTGCGGGCCCGGGCCACCGCCTCCTGGCGCCGCTGCATCTGACGCTCGTAGCGCAGCCGTTCCAACTGGCGGCGACGCTTCTCCTTGTCCTTGGAGAGCTGCTGGCGCGGGCGGGCGTCGTTGGGGGCCACCGGTAGGTCACTCCTCGGTTCAACGGTCGGGACGCGGACTGCTGGCCCGGATCATGCCACCAGTCGCGCGCACAGTGTAGGGAGCGGGCCTGTGTGCCCGCGGTAAGGAGAGGATCAGCGCGCCACCCGGATACGGTTCGCTTCCGCCGCAGCACCGCCGGTAGGCTGCCTTCGTACTCCTGGACACCTCTTCTGACAAGCCACGAGGGACTCACGTGTTCGTCGCCGGATTTCCCGCTGGGGCCTGGGGCACCAACTGCTACCTGGTCGCCCCCGCCGCCGGTGAGGAGTGCGTCATCGTCGACCCCGGCCACCAGGCCACCCAGGGGGTCGAGGACGCCATCCGGGAGCACGGGCTCAAGCCCGTCGCCGTCGTGCTGACGCACGGTCACATCGACCACACCGCCTCCGTCGTCCCCGTCTGCGGCGCGCGCGGGATCCCGGCGTGGATCCACCCCGAGGACCGCTACATGCTGGCCGACCCGGAGAAGGGCCTCGGCCGCTCCTTCGGGGCGCAGTTGCTGGGCGAGCTGACCATCGGCGAGCCGGACGACGTCCGGGTGCTGCACGACGGCAGTGTGCTGGAGCTCGCCGGGCTGGAGCTGACGGTCGATCACGCGCCCGGCCATACCAAGGGGTCGGTGACCTTCAGGACGCCCGCCGCGCCGGACCTGCCCCCGGTGCTCTTCTCGGGCGATCTCCTGTTCGCCGGCTCCGTAGGACGCACCGATCTGCCCGGAGGCGACCACGACGCCCTCCTGGAGTCGCTGGCCCGTGTGTGCCTGCCGCTCCCGGACGAGACCGTCGTCCTCTCCGGCCACGGCACCCAGACGACCATCGGCCGCGAGCGTCGCACCAACCCGTACCTGCTCCAGGTCGCGGGGGCGACCGCCCAAGGCCCCGGCGCACCGCGCCGCGGACTGTGATTGAGACGAGACGTGAGCAGCACTTTCCAGGCCCCCAAGGGCACGTACGACATCCTTCCCGCCGTGTCCGGCACCGTGCTGGCGGTGCGTGACGCGCTGGCGGCACCGCTGCGCAGGGCCGGGTACAGCTACATCGAGACACCGGTCTTCGAGGACGTGAAGCTCTTCTCCCGGGGTGTCGGCGAGTCGACCGACATCGTCACCAAGGAGATGTTCAACCTGGTCAAGCGGGGCAAGGAGGAGCTCGCGCTGCGTCCCGAGATGACCGCCTCGGTGCTGCGCGCGACCCTCCAGGCCAACCTGCACCGCAGCGGCAACCTGCCGGTCAAGGTCTGGTACAGCGGCTCCCAGTACCGGTACGAGCGTCCGCAGAAGGGCCGCTACCGCCAGTTCTGGCAGGTCGGCGCGGAGGCGATCGGCGCCGAGGACCCGGCGCTGGACGCGGAGCTGATCATCCTGGCCGTCGACGCCTACCGCTCGCTCGGCCTGAAGAACTTCCGCATGCTGCTCAACAGCCTGGGCGACAGGACCTGCCGTCCCGTCTACCGCGCCGCGCTGCAGGAGTTCCTGCGCGGGCTGGACCTGGACGAGGACACGCTGCGCCGCGCCGAGATCAACCCGCTGCGGGTGCTCGACGACAAGCGCCCCGAGGTGCAGGCCCAGCTGACCGGCGCCCCGCTGCTCGCCGACTACCTGTGCGAGGACTGCAAGGCGTACCACGAGCAGGTCCGCGAGCTGCTGACGGCGGCTCAGATCTCCTTCGAGGACGACCCGAAGCTGGTCCGCGGCCTCGACTACTACACCCGCACGACCTTCGAGTTCGTCCACGACGGCCTCGGCGCCCAGTCCGCCGTCGGCGGCGGCGGCCGGTACGACGGCCTGTCCGAGATGATCGGCGGCCCGGCGCTCCCGTCCGTCGGCTGGGCCCTGGGCGTGGACCGGACGGTGCTCGCGCTGGAGGCCGAGGGCATCTCGCTGACACAGCCCAGCACCAACGCGGTCTTCGCCGTGCCGCTGGGCGAGCAGGCCCGCCGGGTGCTGTTCGCGCTCGTGACCGAGCTGCGCCGCGAGGGCGTCTCGGCCGACTTCGCCTACGGCGCCAAGGGGTTGAAGGCGGCCATGAAGGACGCCGACCGGTCCGGTGCGCGGTTCGCGCTGGTCGCCGGCGAGCGCGATCTCGCCGAGAACCTCGTGCAGTTGAAGGACCTCACCACCGGTGACCAGACCCCGGTCGCCCTCGACGCTCTCGTCGCCACCCTGAAGGAGAAGCTCCAGTGATCCGCACCCACGAGGCCGGCACGCTCCGCCCGGAGCACGCCGGCACCACCGTCACCCTCGCCGGCTGGGTCGCCCGCCGCCGCGACCACGGCGGCGTGGCCTTCATCGACCTGCGGGACGCCTCCGGCACCGTCCAGGTCGTCGTGCGCGACCTGGAGTCCGTGCACGGCCTGCGCGCCGAGTACTGCGTCAAGGTCGACGGCGAGGTGCGGGTCCGTCCCGAGGGCAACGAGAACCCGGACATCCCCACCGGCGGCGTCGAGGTCGTCGTCAACGAGCTGACGGTGCTGTCCGAGGCCGCCCCGCTGCCGTTCCCGGTCGCCGAGTACGAGCCCGGCACGGTCAACGAGGAGGTCCGCCTCAAGTACCGCTACCTGGACCTGCGCCGCGAGGGCCCGGCCAAGGCGCTGCGGCTGCGCTCGAAGGCCACCCACATCATCCGCACGGTGATGGAGGAGAACGGCTTCCTCGACATCGAGACCCCGTACCTGACGCGGTCCACCCCCGAGGGTGCGCGCGACTTCCTGGTGCCGGTCCGGCTGCAGCCGGGCTCCTGGTACGCGCTGCCGCAGTCGCCGCAGCTGTTCAAGCAGCTGCTGATGGTGGCCGGCATGGAGCGGTACTACCAGATCGCCCGCTGCTTCCGTGACGAGGACTTCCGAGCGGACCGCCAGCCGGAGTTCACCCAGCTCGACGTCGAGGCCTCCTTCGTGGACCAGGACGACATCATCGAGCTGGGCGAGAAGGTCGTCTCCCGGATCTGGAGCGAGGTCCACGGCTACGAGGTGCCGCTGCCGCTGCCCCGGCTCAGCTACGCCGACGCGATGGCCCGGTACGGCTCGGACAAGCCGGACGTCCGCTTCGACAACGAACTGACGGACCTCACCGCGTACTTCACCGGCACCGAGTTCCGCGTCTTCCAGGCCGAGTACGTCGGCGCGGTCGTCATGCCGGGCGGCGCCTCGCAGCCGCGCAAGCAGCTGGACGCGTGGCAGGACTGGGCCAAGGCGCGCGGCGCGCGCGGTCTGGCCTACGTCCTCATCGACGAGGAGACGGGCGAGCTGCGCGGCCCGGTCGCCAAGAACCTCTCCGAGGAGCACCTGGCCGGCCTCGCGGACGCGACCGGCGCCAAGCCGGGTGACGCGATCTTCTTCGCGGCCGGCAAGAAGACCCCGTCGCAGGAACTGCTGGGCGCGGCGCGCCTGGAGATCGGCCGCCGCTGCGGGCTGATCGACGAGTCGAAGTGGGCGTTCCTCTGGGTCGTCGACTTCCCGATGTTCGAGCCCATCGAGGACGACAAGGGCAACTTCGTCGGCTGGCACGCCATGCACCACCCGTTCACCTCCCCGGCGCCGGAGTCGATCGACACCTTCGACAAGGACCCGGGCCGCGCGCTGTCCAACGCGTACGACCTGGTCCTCAACGGCTCGGAGATCGGTGGCGGTTCGATCCGTATCCACCAGAAGGACGTGCAGAAGCGCGCCTTCGACGCGATCGGGCTGACGGAGGAGCAGGCGCAGGAGCAGTTCGGCTTCCTGCTCAACGCCTTCGACTACGGCCCCCCGCCGCACGGCGGCATCGCCCTGGGCCTGGACCGCCTGGTCACCCTGCTCGGCGGGCTGGACACCATCCGCGATGTCATCGCCTTCCCGAAGACGTCGAACGGCGGCGACCCGCTCACCGGTGCTCCGACGCCCATCACGCCCGAGCAGCGGAAGGAAGCCGGCGTCGACGCCAAGCCCAAGGAGTAACCCGGCAACCGCCCAGGGGCCGAAGGCCCCTCAGGGGCGCGGGGAACTGCGCGAGCAAGACACCACCCGGGGAGGTCCGACCCCATGTGCGGGACGGACCTCCCCGAGTGGTGTGCCGGGCGCGCAGTTCCCCGCGCGCCCGGACGTGCGGCCTCAGGAAGTTGCGACAGGTTCCGGTTGGGCGGGGATGACGGCAGTGTCCTCCGCCGGCAGCAGACTGGTCTCGTCGAAGGGGAGTCGGCCCGCCAGCACCGCGGTCAGCCGCGGACGGTCGAGTTCCTTCGTCCAGTGCCCGATCAGCACCGTCGCCACCGCGTTCCCCGCGAAGTTGGTCAGCGCCCGCGCCTCGCTCATGAAGCGGTCGATGCCGACGATGAGGCCGACGCCGTCCACCAACTCCGGGCGGTGGGACTGGAGTCCACCGGCCAGCGTGGCAAGTCCCGCGCCGGTGACGCCCGCTGCGCCCTTGCTGGCGATGACCATGAACAGCAGCAGCGACACCTGCTGGCCGATCGAGAGCGGCTTGTCCATCGCCTCAGCGATGAAGATCGACGCCATGGTCAGGTAGATGGCCGTGCCGTCCAGGTTGAAGCTGTAGCCCGCCGGGACGGTGACGCCGGCGACCGGCCGGGACACGCCCAGGTGCTCCATCTTCGCGATCAGCCGCGGCAGCGCGCTCTCCGAGCTCGACGTCGACAGGATCAGCAGGAACTCCCGTCCGAGGTACTTCAGCAGCGCGAAGATGTTGATGCCCGCCGCCAGCCGCAGCACCAGCCCGAGCACCACGAAGACGAAGATCGCGCAGGTCAGGTAGAAGCCCACCATGATGACCGCGAGACTCTTGAGCGCCGCCGTGCCGGTCGCTCCCACCACCGCGGCCATCGCGCCGAACGCGCCCACCGGGGCCGCCCACATGATCATCGACATGACCCGGAACACCAGGCGCTGGATGTGCTCGATGCCGCGCAGCACCGGGGCGCCCGTCTCGCCCATCGCCTGCAGTGCGAAGCCCACGAGCAGCGCCACCAGCAGCGTCTGCAGCACCTGACCCTCCGTCAGCGCGGAGAGCAGGCTGGTGGGGATGATGCCGAGCAGGAAGTCCGTGGTGTTCTCCGCCGCGCCCGTCGCCGCCTGGGCGTGGCCGGCCTTGGCCAGCGCGTCGGTCAGGTGCAGGCCCGCGCCCGGCGTGAGCAGGTTGCCGACGACCAGTCCGATGCCCAGCGCCACGGTCGACATGACGACGAAGTAGCCGAGGGCCAGTCCGCCCACCCGGCCGACCTTGGCCGCCTTCGTCACCGAGCCGATGCCCAGCACGATGGTGGTGAAGATCACGGGACTGATCATCATCTTGATCAGGTTCACGAAGCCGGTCCCGATCGGCTTCAGGTCCACCGCGAACCCGGGCGCGGCCAGGCCGACCACGATACCGGCCAACACGGCTGCCAGGACGGCGAGATAGAGGTAGTGCGTCCGGTTCCGGGCGACGGTTCCTCTGGAGGTCATGCGCGGCTCCCTTGCCGTTCGGTCCACGGCCCGAGGTGGCGGGCCGATCCGAGCATGGGCTCGGCAGTGGCGCAGGTCACGTTTGTGTTCATAGTGTTCGCGGGGCGAGGGACAATTCCCTGCATGCGCCCTCAGTCCACCCGCCTGACGCTGCGTCGGCGGCTGCCCCGCAGCCTCGCCGGGCAGCTGTTCGCCGTGCAGGTGCTGATCGTGGCGCTGGTCGTGACGGCGGGCGCGGTGCTGGTCTACCTGTGGACGGCGAGCCGCGCGCAGGACGCGGCGGCGGACAAGTCCATGGCCACCGCGCAGGCGATCGCCGCCGCTCCGACGGTCCGTCAGGCCGCGGCGACGGCGGATCCGAGCGCGGTGCTGCAGCCCTACGCCACGCAGGTCGTGCGGGACACCGGGGTCGACTTCGTCACCATCATGGACACGCACGGCATCCGTTGGACCCACCCCGACCCGAAGCAGATCGGCAGGCCCTTCCTCGGGCACATCGCCCCCGCCCAGGCCGGGCACGCGTTCGTCGAGACCTACCGGGGCACGCTCGGGGACTCCCGGCGGGCCGTCGTCCCGGTCTTCGACCGCGGCCGGGTGGTCGCGCTGGTGGCGGTCGGGATCACCGTCGAGAACATCGACAGCGGCCTGACCGGTCCGGTGATCGCCGTCACCGGCGTCACCCTGGTCGCCCTCGCGCTCGGCGGTGCCGGGACCTGGCTGGCCAACCGGCGGCTGCGGCGGCACACCCACGGCATGAACGCCACCGAGCTGGCCCACCTGTACGACTACCACCAGGCGACCCTGCACTCCGTCCGCGAGGGCCTGGTCCTGCTGGACCGGGACGGCACGGTCGTCCTGTGCAACGACGCCGCACGTGAACTCCTGGGCCTGGACGGGCAGGTGGAGGGCCGCTCGCTCGCCGGGCTGGGCCTGCCCGCCGCGTTCGGGGGAGCGGAGCCGCTGCGCGACTCGCTGCACCTGACGCCCGCGCGGGTGGTGGTCGTCAACAGCTCGACGATCGGCTCCGGGGACGGCCTGGGCATCGTGCTGACGCTCCGCGATCACACCGAACTCCAGTCGCTGGCGGGGGAGTTGGACTCGGTCCGGGGATTCGCGGAGGCGCTGAGCGCGCAGGCCCACGAGGCCGCCAACCGGCTGCACGCCGTCGTCTCGCTGATCGAGCTGGGCCGCCACCGGCAGGCCGTCGACTTCGCCACGGCGGAGCTGGAGCTGGCGCAGCAGCTCACCGACCGCGTGGTCGGAGCCGTGCAGGAGCCGGTGCTCGCCGCGCTGCTGCTCGGCAAGGCGGCACAGGCGGCGGAGCGCGGGGTCGAACTGACGCTGACGGAAGACTCGCGCCTCGACGACGCCGCGCTGCCACGGCAGTTGAGCCCGCGTGACCTGGTCACCCTGCTGGGCAACCTGATCGACAACGCCATGGACGCCGCGATCGCCGGCTGCGCGGAACGGGCCCCCGAGGTCGTCGTCACCGCCCGACGGGACGGCGACGACCTGCTGCTGCGCGTCGCGGACTCGGGGCCGGGCATCCCCGCGGACGCCGTGGAGCGCGTCTTCAGCCGCGGCTGGACCACCAAGCAGCAGGCCGGACACGGCCTCGGACTCGCCCTCGTCGCCCAGACCGCCCGCCGCAACGGCGGCACCGTCACGGTGGGGTCTGGACCGGGCGCCGTCCTGACGGTACGGATACCGGCATGATCGAGGTGCTCGTCGTCGAGGACGACCCGGTGGCGGCGGACGCCCACGCGCTCTACGTGGACGCCTGCCCCGGCTTCCGCGCGGCCGGCGTCGTCCACGGCGTGGGCGAGGCGCTGCGCTTCCTGGACCGCCGGCCGGTGCCGCTCATCCTGCTCGACCTGTACCTGCCCGACGGTCACGGCCTCGACCTGGTCCGCCGCCTGCGCGCGGCCGGACACGCGACGGACGTCATCGCCGTCACCTCAGCGCGGGACCTGGCGACGGTCCGTCAGGCGGTCTCCATCGGCGTCGTGCAGTACCTCCTCAAGCCCTTCGCCGCGGCGGCCCTGCGGGACCGGCTCGAGCGCTACGCCCAGTACCGCGCGGCACTGGACGCGGCGGAGTCGGACGCCCTCGGGCAGGACGCGGTGGACGCCGCGCTGGCCGCGCTGCGCACGGCGGACCGGGGGCGGCTGCCGAAGGGACTGACCTCGGCGACGCTCGACGCCGTGGCCGCCGTGCTCGACCGCGCGGACGGCGGCCTCTCCGCCGCGGCGGTCGGCGAGGCCGCGGGTGTCTCCCGGATCACCGCCCGGCGGTACCTGGAGCACCTGGTCGAGACCGGCCGCGCCAGCCGCGAGCCCCAGTACGGCCAGGTCGGCCGCCCGGAACTGGTCTACCGGCGCCGCTGACGACTCAGCTGAACCCGCGCACCAGCATCACCAGGAAGCCCACCGGGTAGATCACCATGGCCGCGCCGCCGCAGCACGTCGCCAGCGTGCCGCCCATGCGTATCAGCGGGGCCCACGGCCGACCGTTCGCGGAGAGGGGCACCTCCCTGCGGACCACCACGCCCCGCGGCGCGATGCCGACGAACGCGACCACCGCCCCGGCGCCGCCCAGCAGTGCGAAGCAGCCGCCCAGGTCGAACAGGACGTTGTCCCAGCCGGGCACGGCATACCCGCCGTCCGGGCGCAGCCGCAGGGTGACCGGCCGCCCCACGTCCACCCGGGCGTCGTCCAGCGTCACCTGACGCCCCGTCACCGTGCCGTCCGCGGAGTCGAAGACGCCGCTGCAGAGCCGGTGGCTGCTCTTGCCCGCGCCCTGCTCCGCGCAGTGCGCGGCGGTGAAGCGGCCCGGCTTGCCGGCCCAGCCTGCGTCGTAGCGCAGGTTGTCGCCGGGGAAGAGCGCGGCCAGCCATCCGGCGAGGGAGACCGTGCCCAAGGCCAGCAGCACCGCGAGGGCACCCGCCCGCCGCGACGGCGGCGCGGGCCGCACCCTGCCGCCCCCGGCCGCGACCTCCTGCACACCCGCCTGCCGCCGCATGACGCCCCCTCAACCCCCTTGCCCCTCCTCGGATCAAGCCATGATCACGTGAGCCGCTGGCGCCAGTCCAGCGCAGCCACCGTCAGCGCCCGAGACGGTTCACCGTCGCAGCCGCCGCGCGGGAGCGTGAGCCCGTGGCTCGCAGCCGCGCTGCCGGTGCACTGCCGGCACCGGCGCGCCCGTCGCCGGGGCGGACAGCCCGCAGCTGGACCAGGCCTGGCCGTCACCCTCCCACCTGCCACTGACAGGGCCGCCCGGACTGTCAGCGGGGTGAATTAAGGTCGGGAGCGTGGACGCCGATCTCTTCACCGCAGCCGCAGAGGACCGTCAGGCCAGGGAGCCCGGGCGGAGTCCCCTCGCGGTGCGGATGCGGCCGCGCACGCTGGACGAGGTGGCGGGGCAGAAGAAGCTGCTGCGGCAGGGCTCGCCGCTGCGGCGGCTGGTCGCGGACGTGGGCGGGCCGGCGGCGACGTCGTCGGTGATCCTCTGGGGGCCGCCGGGCACCGGCAAGACCACGCTGGCGTACGTCATCAGCGCCGCCACCGACCGGCGCTTCGTCGAGCTGTCGGCGATCACCGCCGGGGTCAAGGAGGTGCGGGCGGTCATCGAGTCCGCCCGCCGGGAGATGGGGATGACCGGCCGTGAGACGGTCCTCTTCCTCGACGAGATCCACCGCTTCTCCAAGGCCCAGCAGGACTCCCTGCTGCCCGCCGTCGAGAACCGCTGGGTGACGCTGATCGCGGCCACCACCGAGAACCCCTACTTCTCCGTCATCTCCCCGCTGCTCTCCCGCTCGCTGCTGCTGACGCTGGAGTCGCTCACCGACGACGACATCCGCGAGCTGCTGCACCGTGCCGTCGCGGACGAGCGCGGCCTCGCGGGCGCGCTGACGCTGCATCAGGACGCCGAGGAGCACCTGGTCCGGATCGCGGGCGGGGACGCCCGCAAGGCGCTGACGGCACTGGAGGCCGCCGCCGGCACGGCGCTGGAGCTCGGCGAGGGCGAGATCAGCGTCGAGATCACCGAGCAGGCTGTGGACAAGGCGGCCGTCCGCTACGACCGGGACGGCGACCAGCACTACGACGTGGCCAGCGCGCTGATCAAGTCGATCCGCGGCAGCGACGTGGACGCCGCGTTGCACTATCTCGCCCGCATGATCGAGGCGGGGGAGGACCCCCGGTTCATCGCCCGCCGCCTGATGATCTCGGCCAGTGAGGACATCGGCCTCGCCGACCCCAACGCGCTCCCCATCGCCGTCGCCGCCGCGCAGGCCGTGGCCATGATCGGCTTCCCCGAGGCGGCGCTCACCCTCTCCCACGCCACCATCGCGCTCGCCCTGGCGCCCAAGTCCAACTCCGCGACCACCGCCATCGGCGCGGCCCTCGCCGACGTCCGCAAGGGCCTGGCCGGGCCGGTTCCGCCGCACCTGCGGGACGGCCACTACGCGGGAGCCAAGAAGCTCGGCCACGCCCAGGGCTACGTCTACCCGCACGACCTGCCCGAGGGCATCGCGGCCCAGCAGTACGCCCCGGACGCGATCCACGGCCGCCACTACTACGAACCCACCCGTCACGGGGCCGAGGCCCGCTACGCGGACGTCGTCGAGTGGGTGCGCGGAAAACTGCAGGGCGACTGACGTGTAGAATCGCCGGAGCGAGACGACCCGTGTCCAGGCTCCGGCCCGGACGTCACCGGCGGGCCGTCATACAGGGAGCTCCGGTCCGCCGGGGTTCCAGGAGCGTCGCGCACCCCCTGGGGTGTCGCGTGCAGCCCACCTCCCTCACCGGACGTGGGCCTCACGTGTGCTTGCACAGTGTGCCCGGCCATCGGGAACGGCAGCTCACGCGCCCTCGGGCGCGCGGGTCTCCCGGACCGCGAGAGGCGACCTCCTTCAACAGCGGTGAGCCTGTAACGATCAAGAGAGGTTTGGTTCATGGCGAACCAGAAGCGCCCCAAGGTCAAGATTGCCCGTGCACTGGGCATTCCGCTGACCCCGAAGTCCGTCAAGTACTTCGAGGCCCGCCCGTACCCGCCGGGGCAGCACGGCCGTGGCCGCAAGCAGAACTCGGACTACAAGGTCCGTCTGCTCGAGAAGCAGCGTCTCCGCGCCCAGTACGACCTGAGCGAGACGCAGCTCTCCCGCGCGTTCGACCGTGCCCGCAAGGTCGAGGGCAAGACCGGTGAGGCGCTCATCGCCCTGCTGGAGACCCGCCTCGACGCCCTGGTGCTGCGTTCGGGCATCGCCCGGACCATCTACCAGGCCCGCCAGATGGTCGTCCACGGCCACATCGAGGTCAACGGCCAGAAGGTCAACCGTCCGTCGTTCCAGATGAAGCCCGGCTTCGTCGTCACGGTGCGCGAGCGGTCCAAGGAGAAGACCCCGTTCGTCGTCGCCCGTGAGGGTGGCAACGCGGGTGAGGGTCAGACCCCGAAGTACCTCGAGGTCAACCTGAAGGCCCTGGCCTTCCGTCTGGACCGGCTGCCCCAGCGGCGCGAGGTCCCGGTCATCTGCGACGAGCAGCTGGTCGTCGAGTACTACTCGCGCTGACCCGCGAGCGGTTCACGCGGTGCCCCTGTCGCCCTCCGGGCGGCGGGGGCACCGCCGTTTCCGGGGCCGGGTGCGAGACCGGACTCGTCCCAGGCCAGCACCAGGGCGGCGGCCTGGTCGAGCGTCAACTGCCGTCCCTCCTCGAAGGCTTCGGCGGCGACGGCCTCCGGCAGCTCCGCGCTGACCCGCAGCCGCGACTCCGCGTGGGCGGACCGGAAGGTCCGGGAGCCGAACAGCGCCGGCCCGACATGCTGCCAGACGCCGTGGGCGGCCCCGTTGAGCCGCGAGGCCTCGCGCAGGTCGGCCGCGCGGCCGTCCGGGGACGGTTCGGTGGCCAGCAGCGCCGCCATCTCCAGCCCCAGCGCCAGGCCCACCAGGTCGCGGAAGCGGAGGTTGATCCGGACGCACTCGCGGATCAGCCGGCGGGCCGTCCCCAGCTCGCCGCGGTGGCGGCTGAGCATCGACAGCGCGTAGAGGCCGTAGGCGTAGGCCCACTGCTCGCCGAAGTCCTCGCAGGTGTGCCGGACCTTGTCCATCAGCGCCCCGGCCGGTTCCAGGTCGCCGAGCAGGATCCGCGTCAGCCCCAGCTCGAACATGGCCATCAGCACATTGCTGTTCAGCTCGCCCACCTGCTCGTAGAGCCAGACGGCCTCCTCGAAGAGGGTCGCCGCGCGGGGCAGGTCGTCGCCGATCAGCGCGGCGCAGCCCTGCCGGTGCACGGCATACGCCAGGGCGCGGTCGTCGCCGTTGGCCAGGGCCAGCTCGCGGCACTCCTCCAACCGCACGGCTGCGTGGGCCAGATCGCCCTGGAGGGTGGCGACGTATCCGGTCACGCCGAGCGCCTTGGTGTGGGCGGCGGTGGCGCCGGGGGCGAGCTGGAGCGCCCGGTCCAGCCAGTGGCGGCCCTCGCCGAGGTGGCCGCAGCCGACCCAGAAGTACCAGAGCGTCGCCGCGAGCAGCAGCCCGCTCTCCTCCTCCCCGGGCTCGGTGAGCGAGAACTCCAGCGCGGCGCGGAGGTTGGCGTGCGCGCGCTCGGCCCGTCGCCGGGTCTCCTCCTGGCGCGGGCTGAACCATTCCAGCTCGCCCCAACTGGCCAGCCCCAGATACCAGTCACGGTGCCGGCGCTGCAGCCGGTGCTGCTCGCCGGAGGAGCGCAGCCACTCGGCGCCGTACTCGCGCAGGGTGTCCAGCATGCGGTAGTGCGGACCGTAGTCGGGGTCGTCCTCGTGAATCACGATCGACTTGTCGACAAGCTCGCTGAGCACGTCGAGGATCTCGACGGCCGGGAGCGTGCCGCCGGCGCAGACGTACTCGACCGCCTCCAGGTCGAACGGACCGGCGAAGGCGGAGAGCCGGGCCCACAGCAACCGCTCCTGGGGGGTGCACAGTTCGTGGCTCCAGCCCACGGCCATGCGCAGGGTCTGGTGGCGGGGGAGCGCCAGCCGGGAGGGCGCGGCGAGCAGGCGGAAGCGGTCGTCCAGACGGTCGAGGATCTGCTGCAGGCTCAGCGCGCGCAGCCGTCCGGCCGCGAGCTCGATGGCCAGCGGGATGCCGTCGAGGCGGTGGCACAGGGAGACGATCTGGGCCCGGTTCTGCTCGGTGAGCGCGAAGTCGGGCACGACGGCGGCGGCACGCTGCAGGAAGAGCCGGACCGCCTCGGTGTCCGGCCCGTCGCTAGGCAGCGGGGACAGCGGCAGCAGGTGCTCGCCCGGGGCGCCGAGCGGTTGCCTGCTGGTGGCCAGGACGCGAAGCCCCGGTGCGGCGGCGAGCAGGGCCGCGACGAGCGCGGCGGCCTCGGGGAGGAGGTGCTCGCAGCCGTCGAGGACGAGCAGCAGCTCCTGGTCCCGCAGCGCGTCGGTGAGCACGGCCAGGGGCTCGCGGGCGGTCCCGTCGACCAGGCCGAGGGCTTCCACGAGGACGTGGCCGAGGAGTGACGCCTCCGTGACCGGCGCGAGCTGGGCGAGCCAGACACCGTCGGGGAAGCGGGCCTCGGCGCCGGCCCGCAGGACGAGGCGGCTCTTGCCCACCCCGCCCGGCCCGACCACGGTGATCAGCCGAGCCTCCGTCAGGAGGCGGGCGGCGAGGCGGAGTTCGGCGTCGCGGCCGATGAAGCTGGTGGCTTCGGCGGGAAGGTTTCCCCTCCTGGGCATGCGTCCTCGATCCCTCCGGGCGGCACGGCGGTGGCTTACCGTGCCCAACGCGCGAACCGGTGGTTACGTTACCCCCGGGACCGCCCCGCTCAGGGTGCGGAGATTCCCCACCCTCCCCCAGCCTTCGGCCGTCGGTCGGGGGTGCCCCCAGGGCGGGAGGTGCGCGCACCCCGAGCAGCCCACCACTCGGGGAGGCCCGGCTCCGTGTGCGGGTCGAACCCCCGTGGGTGGTGGGCCGGTCGCGGTGGGGGATCCTCGCGCCCCCTGAGGGGGCGGCACGTGACACCCCCGGGGAAAGCGTTCCTGGGCAGGGGCCCCGGCGCGATAGGGTTTCGCCCAGGTAGGCAACGGCATGAGGGAGTGGGGCGGGTGTCCGCAGGAGAGGTCGCGGGCCTGGTGGTCGCGGTGTTCTGGGCCGTGCTCGTCGCCCTGCTCGCCGTGGTGCTGGTGCGCCTCGCCCGGGCTCTGCGCAGTGCCACCGTGCTGGTGGAGCAGGTGACCGAGCGCACCCTCCCGCTGCTGGACGACGCCGCGGTCACCCTGCGCGCCGCCAACGACCAACTCGTGCGCGTCGACGCCATCACCGCCGACGTCCAGGACGCCGCCGCCAACGCGCAGGCGCTGTCGTCCACCATGGCGGCCACGCTGGGCGGGCCGCTGGTCAAGCTCTCCGCGTTCAGCTACGGCGTGCGCAGCGCGGTCGCCAAGCAGCGTGCCGCGGGCCGGCCGCAGGCCGCCTACCAGCAGACGGACCGCGAGCTGATCCAGCGCATGGTCACCGCCGAGGTGCAGCGGCAGACCGTCAGGCGCAACGCGCTGCTGCGCCTGGTGGGGCTGGGCAAGGGGAGGGGCTGACGATGCGTCGGATGTTCTGGATGGCCGTCGGCGCCGGCGCCGCGGTCTGGGGCATGAACAAGGCCAACCGCCTGGTGCGCGGCCTCACTCCCGGCAGCCTGGCCGAGACCGCGACCCTCGGCGCCGCCGAGGCCGGCGTCGCCGCCCGCGGGTTCCTGGCCGAGGTGCGCGCCGGGATGCTCCAGCGCGAACTCGAGCTCAACCGCCAACTCGGCCTGGATGGCAGCGTGTTGACCGCGCCGGTGCCGCCGCAGGCGCACGTGCTCCGAGCTACGGCGCTGCGTCCGCAGCTCCCCAGCAGCAACACCCACCTCACGAACCACGACACGAACGATCGAAACGAGGACCCCCATGGAGTCGGCTGAGATCCGCCGCCGCTGGCTGCGCTTCTTCGAGGAGCGCGGGCACGCCGTCGTCCCCTCGGCGTCGCTGATCGCAGACGACCCGACGCTGCTGCTGGTCAACGCGGGCATGGTGCCGTTCAAGCCCTACTTCCTCGGCGAGACCAAGCCCCCCTTCCCGCGCGCCACTTCGGTGCAGAAGTGCGTCCGCACGCCGGACATCGAGGAGGTCGGCAAGACCACCCGGCATGGCACCTTCTTCCAGATGTGCGGCAACTTCTCCTTCGGCGACTACTTCAAGGAAGGGGCCATCAAGCTCGCCTGGGAGCTGCTGACCACCCCGGTCGCCGACGGCGGTTACGGCCTGGAGCCGGAGAAGCTCTGGATCACCGTCTACCTCGACGACGACGAGGCCGAGCAGATCTGGCGGGACGTCGTCGGCGTCCCCGCCGAGCGGATCCAGCGCCTGGGCAAGAAGGAGAACTTCTGGTCCATGGGCGTCCCCGGCCCCTGCGGACCCTGCTCCGAGATCAACTACGACCGCGGCCCCGAGTTCGGCGTCGAGGGCGGCCCGGCCGTCAACGACGAGCGCTACGTGGAGATCTGGAACCTGGTCTTCATGCAGTACGAGCGCGGCGCGGGCGAGGGCAAGGAGGACTTCCCGATCCTGGGCGACCTCCCGGCCAAGAACATCGACACCGGCCTCGGCCTGGAGCGCCTGGCGATGATCCTCCAGGGCGTCCAGAACATGTACGAGACGGACACCCTGCGCGTCGTCATCGACAAGGCCACCGAGCTGACCGGCGTGCACTACGGCGCCGCCCACGACTCGGACGTCTCGCTGCGCGTGGTCGCCGACCACATCCGCACCGCCACCATGCTGATCGCGGACGGGGTCACCCCGGGCAACGAGGGCCGCGGCTACGTGCTGCGCCGCATCCTGCGCCGCGCCATCCGCAACATGCGCCTGCTCGGCGCGACCGGTGAGGTCGCCGAGCAGCTCCTGGACGTCACCATCAACACGATGGGGCAGCAGTACCCGGAGCTGATCACCGACCGCAAGCGCATCGAGACGGTCGCGCTGGCCGAGGAGGCCGCGTTCCTCAAGACGCTGCGCGCGGGCACCAACATCCTGGACACGGCGGTCACCGAGACCAAGAGCTCCGGCGGCACCGTGCTCGGCGGCGACAAGGCCTTCCAGCTGCACGACACCTACGGCTTCCCGATCGACCTCACCCTGGAGATGGCCGCCGAACAGGGCCTCTCCGTGGACGAGGAGGGGTTCCGCCGGCTGATGAAGGAGCAGCGCGACCGCGCCAAGGCGGACGCGCGCGCCAAGAAGACCGGCCACGCCGACGTCACCGCCTACCGCGAGGTCGCCGACACCGCCGGCTCCACCACCTTCACCGGCTACACCCTCACCGAGAACGAGGCCACCGTCGTCGGCCTGCTCGTGGACGGCGTGCCCGCCCCGGCCGCCTCCGAGGGCGACGAGGTCGAGCTGGTCCTGGACCGCACCCCCTTCTACGCGGAAGGCGGCGGCCAGTTGGCCGACCAGGGCCGGGTGAAGCTGGACAACGGCGCCATCGTCGAGGTCCGCGACGTGCAGCAGCCGGTCCCGGGCGTCTACGCGCACAAGGGCCAGGTGCTGGTGGGCGAGGTGACGATCGGTCAGCAGGCCTTCGCCGCCATCGACGTGCGCCGCCGCCGGGCCATCGCCCGCGCGCACAGCGCCACCCACCTGACCCACCAGGCGCTGCGCGACGCGCTCGGCCCGACCGCCGCCCAGGCCGGTTCGGAGAACTCCCCGGGCCGCTTCCGCTTCGACTTCGGCTCGCCGACCGCCGTCCCCGGCACCGTGCTGACCGACGTCGAGCAGAAGATCAACGAGGTGCTGGCCCGCGAACTCGACGTCACCGCGGAGATCATGGGCATCGACGAGGCCAAGGCCGCGGGCGCCATCGCCGAGTTCGGCGAGAAGTACGGCGAGAAGGTCCGCGTCGTCACCATCGGCGACTTCTCCAAGGAGCTGTGCGGCGGTACGCACGTCGCCAACACCGCCCAGCTGGGCCTGGTCAAGCTGCTCGGCGAGTCCTCGATCGGCTCCGGCGTGCGCCGCGTCGAGGCGCTGGTCGGCGTGGACGCCTACAACTTCCTGGCCCGTGAGCACACCGTGGTCTCCCAGCTGACCGACCTGGTCAAGGGCCGTCCGGAGGAGCTGCCCGAGAAGATCGCGGCCATGCTCGGCAAGCTCAAGGACGCCGAGAAGGAGATCGAGAAGTTCCGCGCGGAGAAGGTGCTCCAGGCCGCGGCCGGTCTCGCCGGCAACGCCGAGGACGTGCGCGGCGTGGCCCTGGTCGCCGCCGCGGTGGCCGAGGGCACCGGCGCGGACGACCTGCGCAAGCTGGTGCTGGACGTGCGCAACCGCATCGGCGGCGGACGGCCGTCCGTGGTCGCGCTGTTCACCGTCGCCAACGACCGCCCGCTGACGGTCATCGCCACCAACGAGGCCGCCCGCGAGCGCGGCATCAAGGCCGGCGAGCTGGTCCGCACCGCGGCCAAGACGCTCGGCGGCGGCGGTGGCGGCAAGGACGACGTCGCCCAGGGCGGTGGCCAGAACCCGGCCGCGATCGGCGAGGCCGTCGCCGCGGTCCGCGCCCTGGTCGCCGAGAAGGCCTGAGGCCGCGTCAGATGCGTCGAGGACGACGGATCGCCGTCGACGTCGGAGACGCCCGGATCGGGGTCGCGTCCTGCGACCCCGACGGGCTGCTGGCCACGCCCGTGGAGACGGTCCCCGCCGGGGCCCGCTCCGTGGGCCGGCTGGCGGCGATCGTCGCCGAGTACGAGCCGATCGAGGTGGTGGTCGGGCTCCCGCGCTCCCTGAGCGGACGCGAGGGCCCGGCCGCGGCCAAGGTGCGCGCGTACGCGGGCAGGCTGGCGGCCCGGGTCGCCCCGGTCCCGGTGCGCCTGGTGGACGAGCGGATGACCACGGTCACGGCGAGCGCGGGGCTGCGCGCGTCGGGCGTGAAGTCGAAGAAGGGCCGCTCGGTCATCGACCAGGCCGCGGCGGTGGTCATCCTGCAGAGTGCGCTCGAGACGGAGAAGACCAGTGGCCGGATCCCCGGCGAAGTGGTCGAACCGACCGCGGAGTAGCTGCGGGTGAGGGGCCGTCAGGGTTGCTCTGTGCGACTCGTGTGGTCGTCATACCAGCCCGGCAAGGGCTTGAGGTAACGTTCCGGATCGAAATCCGTCGCCGGGACCGAGGGGAAACATGACCGACCAGGGCCGGGGCTACGGCTCCGAACACTGGGGCCAGGGGGACCCCTACGGCACGGGGCAGTATCCGGCGTACCCGCAGCAGCAGGCGCAGCAGGTCCCGCAGGCCCAGCAGCCCGGGTACCCCCAGCAGCCCCAGCAGCCCGGGTACCCGCAGCAGCCCCAGCAGCCGCAGTACCCCGGCTACCAGCAGGACCCGTACGGCACCGGTCAGTACCCCGCCTACCCGCAGCAGCAGCCGCAGCCCCAGCAGCCGCAGTACCCGGGATACCCGCAGCAGGGGTACCCCCAGCAGCAGCCCGGCTATCCGCAGCAGGGGCAGGGCCAGGGGCAGCAGCCCGGGTACCCCCAGCAGCCGCCGTCCGCCCAGCCGCAGCGGTCGATGCAGCCGCAGCCCGCGGTGGGCGCGGACGGCATCGACTGGGAGGCCGAGGCCGCCAAGCTGGAGGCCGGCCACGACCCAGTGGGTCCTGGCTACGACGAGCCGGAGCCGCTGCCGGACCCCCCCTCGGAGGACGTCTACGACGAGGACGAGGACGGCTACACGCCCTTCCTCGCCCCCGAGGACGACAGCCGTAAGGGCCGCAAGAAGTCCATCGACGGCGACCGCAAGCAGCGCAAGCGCAGCGGCGTGGCCTGCCTGGGCATGTCGGTGCTGCTGGTCGCCATCATGGGCGGCATCGGCTACGGCGGATACCGCCTCTACGAGGCCAAGTACGGCCCGGCTCCCGACTACTCCGGCCAGGGCACCGGGAGCGTCCAGGTGACCATTCCTGACGGTGCGACAGGCTGGACCATGGCCAACGCGCTGAAGGCGGCCGGCGTCGTCAAGAGCGCGCAGGCCTTCGTGGACGCGTACAACAAGGACCTGGCCAAGGCGCAGACCATCCAGTCCGGCTACTACACGATGAAGCTGCAGATGTCCGCCGCCGCGGCGCTGCAGGAGCTCATCGACGCGGCCGGCGGCGAGGCCGTCATCATCCCCGAGGGCCTGCGCGCCAGCGTCATCTACGCGACGATCGACAAGAAGCTCGGCGTGGCCGCGGGCACAACCGCCAAGGCTGCCAAGGCCAATGCGGCCAAGCTGGGGCTGCCCGCCTTCGCGCACGACAACCCCGAGGGCTTCCTCTGGCCGGCCAAGTACTCCATCGCCAAGGGCATGGCCCCGGTCGACCTGCTCAAGCAGATGGTCGCCAAGGCGAACGCGGAGTATTCGGCCCTCGGTCTCGACGCGGGCGCCCAGGGCATCAAGCTCCAGACGGGGTACCAGGTCCTGATCGAGGCCAGCATTCTGCAGGCCGAGGGCAACAACTCCGCCGACTTCGGGAAGATCGCCCGGGTGCTCTACAACCGCATCAACGGGACCGCCACCCAGGGCAAGCTCCAGCTCGACACCACACTGCAGTACGCGCTCAACTCGAAGACCTTCACCAACGCCCAGAAGGAGACCGACCGGGCTGGCGGCTTCAACACCTACCTGGTCAAGGGCCTGCCCCCGGCGCCGATCTCCAACCCGGGCGAGGACGCCATCAAGGCCGTGCTCAACCCGACGGCCGGCGACTGGGTCTACTTCGTCGCCGTCAGCCCGACGGACACGCGCTTCGACGTGACCTGGCAGGACTTCCTCAAGGACGTCAACGACTACTGCAAGGCCCACGGCCAGACCGTCAACCAGACCTCCGGACAGTGCCAGTGATGAAGCGTGCCGCCGTCCTCGGCTCCCCGATCGCGCACTCGCTCTCGCCGGTGCTGCACACCGCCGGGTACGAGGCGGTGGGCCTGGAGGGGGACTGGCGCTACGACCGGTTCGAGGTGGACGAGGAGTCACTGCCCGGATTTCTCAAGGGACTTGGCGACCCGCACGAGGGCTGGCGCGGGCTGTCGCTGACCATGCCGCTCAAGCGGGCGGTCATCCCGCTGCTCGACGAGGTCAGCCCCACCGCGCTGTCCGTGGACGCCGTGAACACCGTCGTGCTGCACAAGGACGGGCGCCGCACCGGGGACAACACCGACGTGCCCGGGCTGGTCAACGCCCTCGCCGAGCGTGGGGCGACCTCCGTGGAGGGGGCCGCCGTGCTCGGCGGCGGCGCGACGGCGGCGTCCACGCTGGCCGCGCTCTCCCGGGTCTGCCGCGGCGAGGTCCGGGCCTACGTCCGCAGCGCCGAGCGAGCGGCCGAGGTGCGTGGGATCGGCGAGCGGCTGGGTGTCGACATCCGCCCGGTGGACTGGGCGCGCGCCGCGGAGGCCTTCGAGCTGCCGCTCGTCGTCAACACCACCCCCGCGGGCGCCGCCGACGAGCTGGCGTCCCGGCTCCCGTCCCGGCCGGGCACCCTGTTCGACGTGCTGTACCACCCCTGGCCGACCGCCCTCGCCGCCGCCTGGGCGGAGCGGGGCGGGGCCGTCCTGGGCGGGCTGGACCTGCTGGTGCATCAGGCGGTCCTCCAGTTCGAGCAGTTCACCGGCGTCCGGCCGGCCCCGCTGGCCGCGATGCGCGATGCGGGCGAAAGGGCGCTCGCGGCGCGCTGAAACGTCCGCAGCCTGGACGAATTCCGTGTCCCGTGGTGCGTCGTGGGAGGATCGAGGCGACGCACCACAGGGACATAAGGAGTCTTCCGTTGGGTACCTTGCGCTGGCTCACCGCTGGGGAGTCGCACGGCCCTGCTCTCGTCGCGACGCTGGAGGGCCTGCCCGCCGGTGTCCCGGTCACCACGGAGATGGTGGCGGACGCGCTGGCCCGGCGTCGGCTCGGCTACGGGCGTGGTGCGCGGATGAAGTTCGAGCAGGACGTCGTCACCTTCCTCGGCGGTGTCCGGCACGGGCTGACCCTGGGCTCGCCGGTGGCGATCATGGTGGGCAACACCGAGTGGCCCAAGTGGGAGCAGGTCATGTCCGCCGACCCGGTGGACGCCGAGATCCTGGCCGGGCTGGCCCGCAACGAGCCGCTGACCCGGCCGCGTCCCGGGCACGCCGACCTGGCCGGCATGCAGAAGTACTCGCTCGACGAGGCCCGGCCCATCCTGGAGCGCGCCTCCGCCCGCGAGACCGCCGCACGCGTCGCCATCGGCACCGTCGCCCGCTCCTACCTCAAGGAGACCTGCGGCATCGAACTCGTCTCGCACGTCGTGGAGTTGGGCGCTGCCAAGGCCCCCGCCGGGCACTACCCGGTGCCCGCCGACGAGGCGCGGCTGGACGAGGACCCGGTGCGCTGCCTGGACGCCGACGCGTCCAAGCGGATGGTCGCCGAGATCGACCAGGCGCACAAGGACGGCGACACCCTCGGCGGCGTCGTCGAGGTGCTGGCCTACGGCCTGCCGCCGGGGCTGGGCTCGCACGTGCACTGGGACCGGCGCCTGGACGCCCGGCTGGCCGCCGCCCTGATGGGCATTCAGGCGATCAAGGGCGTCGAGCTGGGCGACGGCTTCGAGCTGGCCCGGGTGCCCGGTTCGCAGGCCCACGACGAGATCGTCCCCGGCCCCGACGGCGTGCGCCGCACCTCCGGTCGCTCCGGCGGCACCGAGGGCGGTCTGTCCACCGGCGAGCTGCTGCGGGTCCGTGCCGCGATGAAGCCGATCGCGACCGTTCCGCGCGCGCTGGCGACGATCGACACCCGCACCGGGGAGGTCGCCAAGGCCCACCACCAGCGCTCGGACGTGTGCGCGGTCCCGGCGGCCGGGATCGTCGCCGAGGCGATGGTGGCGCTGGTCCTCGCGGACGCGGTGGCGGAGAAGTTCGGCGGCGACCACGTCTCGGAGACCCGCCGCAACGTGCAGGGCTACCTGGACCACCTGGTGGTGAAGTGACGGACACTCAGACCGGCCCGCTGGTCGTGCTGGTGGGCCCGCCGGGTGCGGGCAAGTCCACGGTCGGGCGGCTGCTGGCCGAGCGGCTGGACTGCGGGTACCGGGACACGGACGCGGACATCGTCGCCGGGCAGGGCAAGGAGATCGCGGACATCTTCGTCGACGACGGCGAGGAGCGGTTCCGCGAGATCGAGGCGGAGGCGGTCCGCACGGCGCTGGCCGAGCACCGGGGCGTGCTCGCCCTCGGCGGCGGGTCCGTGCTGCGCGAGGGCACCCGGGCGCTGCTGGCCGAGCACCCCGTGGTGTTCCTGGAGGTCGGGCTGCACGACGCCGTCCACCGGGTGGGCCTGGACGCGCCGCGCCCGCTGCTGCTGGGCAACCCGCGGCAGCGGTGGCGCGAGCTGATGGAGGCGCGCCGCCCGCTGTACACGCAGGTGGCCCGGGTGGTCGTGGACACCGACGGACTTTCGCCGGACCAGGTCGCGGACGCGGTCCTGGCGGCGCTGGAGCTGGAGAAGCGATGAGCACGGAGATCAGCAGGATCCGCGTGAGCGGCGACCAGTCCTACGACGTGCTGATCGGCACCGGGCTGCTCGGTGAGCTGCCGGGGCTGATCGGCACCGCGGCGCAGCGGGTGGCGGTGATCCACCCGGAGGCGCTGACCGAGACCGGCGAGGCGATCCGCGCCGACCTGGCCGAGCAGGGCTACGAGGCCATCGCGATCCAGGTGCCCAACGCCGAGGAGGCCAAGAGCGCCCAGGTCGCGGCCTACTGCTGGTCGGTGCTGGCGCAGACCGGCTTCACCCGCACCGACGTCGTCGTCGGCGTCGGCGGCGGATCGACCACGGACCTCGCCGGGTTCGTCGCCGCTACCTGGCTGCGCGGGGTGCGCTGGGTGGCGGTGCCGACCACGCTGCTCGGCATGGTGGACGCCGCCGTCGGCGGCAAGACCGGCATCAACATCGCCGAGGGCAAGAACCTCGTCGGCGCCTTCCACCCCCCCGCGGGCGTGCTGGCCGACCTGGGGACGCTGGAGTCGCTGCCGCGCAACGACTACATCTCCGGCCTGGCCGAGGTCATCAAGACCGGCTTCATCGCCGACCCGGTGATCCTCGACCTGATCGAGTCCGACCCGGAGGCAGCGAAGACCCCCGCCGGTCCGCACACCGCCGAGCTGATCGAGCGGTCCATCAAGGTCAAGGCGGAGGTCGTCTCCAGCGACCTGCGCGAGTCGGGGCTGCGCGAGGTGCTCAACTACGGCCACACGCTGGGCCACGCGATCGAGCGCGCCGAGCGCTACAAGTGGCGCCACGGCGCCGCGGTCAGCGTCGGCATGGTCTTCGCCGCCGAACTCGGCCGCCTCGCCGGGAGGTTGGACGACGCCACCGCCGACCGCCACCGCAGCGTGCTCGCCTCGGTGGGCCTGCCGCTGACCTACAGCGGTGGCGACTGGGAGAAGCTGCTGGAGACGATGAAGGTGGACAAGAAGTCCCGGGCCGACCGGCTCCGCTTCATCGTCCTGGACGGCCTGGGCAAGCCCACCGTCCTCGAAGCGCCCGACCCCACCCTGCTCACCGCCGCCTACGCCGAGGTCGCCGGCTGACGGTACGCTCAGGCCCGGAGGTGAGCGCCGTGTCCGGTGGACACTATCCGGGCAGTCTGCCCGAGCCGATCGAGCGTCGGCCCAGGTCGACGCTCGAACTGCGGCAGGTCCCGGCGGCGGCCGAACAGGCCGGTGGGACGGGCCACTTCGTGATGCCGACGCCGCCCCCGTTCCCCTACCCGGCGTTCCCGGCGACCGGCCCGCTGGCCGTCCTGCTGATCGGCCCCGCCGGCGCGGGCAAGACCTCGGTGGCCCGCCACTGGGCCGACCGCAGGCCCTCGCCCACCGCCCACGTCAGCCTCGACGACGTGCGCGAGTGGATGCGCTCGGGCTTCGCCAACCCGCAGTCCGGATGGAACGACCAGTCCGAGACCCAGTACCGGCTGGCCCGGCGCACGTGCGGCTTCGCCGCCCGGAACTACCTGGTCAACGGGATCTCCTGCATCATCGACGACGCGGTCTTCCCCGACCGCCCGGCGATCGGCCTGGGCGGCTGGAAGCGGCACATCGGCCCGAACCTGCTGACGGTCGTGCTGCTGCCCGGACTTGACGTGGTGTTGGCGAGGAACGCGCAGCGCAGCGGGAATCGCCGACTGCCCGACGAACAGGTCGCGGAGATCCACTCCCGCATGGCGGGCTGGTACGGCTCGGGCCTGCCGATCATCGACAACTCGCGACTGGACGTCGCACAGACGGCCGCCGCGCTGGACAACACGATCGCCCAACTGGTCGGACGCCCCCGCTAGGCGGCGCAGCCGCCTTCAGGGGCGCGAGGCTGCGGACATGTGCGGCTCCGCCGCGTGGGCGCGACCAGCCCACCACCCGGGGAGGTCCGACCCCCCGTCTGCGGGGCGAACCTCCCTCCCCGAGTGGTGGGCTGGTCGCGCAGTTCCTCTCCCACCCTTCGGGCGGGAGGTGCCCCCAGCGCCCCCGGAGGGTGCAACCGGACGGCGCCAACAGGCGTGACCCGGGGGAGCCACCTAGCCTCGGGAGCATGGGAACGGTGCACGAGGAGCGGCGGAGCCGCCTGCGGGAGCGTTGCAGCGCGGCGGGGCTCGACGGGGCGTTGGTGACCCGTCCCGGGAACGTCCGGTGGCTGACCGGGATGCCGGCCGCCGAGGCCCTGCTGGTGACACGGGACCGCGCCGTCGTCGCCGTCGCGCATCCCGCCCGTGAGCGGGAGGACGGGATCGAGGAGCGGCGCGTCCTCCCCGGGCGGGAGCCCGGGCTCGTCGTGGTCGAGGCGGTGGGGGCCACGGGCCTACTCGGTGTGGAGGAGCACGATCTGACGGTCACTCGGCACCGCGCCCTCGCCGCCGGGAGCGGCGCCTCGCTGGTGGACCTGGGCCACGCAGTCGAACAGCTGCGCCTGGTCAAAGACGAGGACGAGCTCAACTGCCTGCGCGTGGCCGGGGAGATCGCCGACCAGGCCCTGGGCGAGCTGCTGGAGTCGATCCTGGTCGGTCGCAGCGAGCGGCACCTCGCGATGGAGCTGGAGCGCCGGATGGTCGACCACGGCGCCGACGCGCCCGCCTACCCGGTGCGGGTGGGGACCGGGGAGCACGCCGGGCGCTCCCGGCACCTGCCGGGGGACCGGCGGGTGGAGGAGGGGGACTTCCTCACCGTCTCCCTCGGCGCCTGCTACCGCGGCTACCGCTCGCACGCGACCCGCACCTTCGTCGTCGGGCTCTCGCCCGAGGAGTGGCAGATCGACCTGCACCGGGCCGTGTTCGCCGCCCAGCGGGCCGCGCGTGAGGCGCTGCTGCCGGGCGCCGCATACGAGGACCCGTTGAAGGCGGCGCGCCGGGAACTCGAGCGCCACGGCTACTCCGATCCCCTCGACGACGGGGTCGGCCACGGACTCGGGCTCGACGCGACGGAGGAGCCGACGTTGCGGCCGGGGGAGTTCGGTAAGCTTGAACACCGTGTGCCGGTCACCGTCGGCCTGGGAGTGGGAATCCCGGGACGCGGCGGGGTCCGGATCGAGGACTCGCTCGTCGTCCGTCCCCTCGAGGACGGGGGGCCTGAGCTGCTCACCATCACAACCAAGGAGCTCCTCGCCCTGTGATCCGCGGGTCCGCCCGCGTGGTCCCGCGGACACGAGTACTTGGTTCCTTGACATACGAATCGCAGGAGTAAGCGCGACCGTGGCTACCACCAACGACCTGAAGAACGGCATGGTGCTCAAGCTCGACAACGACCAGCTCTGGTCGGTCGTCGAGTTCCAGCACGTCAAGCCCGGCAAGGGCCCGGCCTTCGTGCGCACCAAGCTCAAGCACGTGCTGTCCGGCAAGGTCGTCGACAAGACCTTCAACGCCGGCGTGAAGGTCGAGACGGCCAACGTCGACAAGCGGACGATGCAGTTCTCCTACAAGGACGGCGAGCAGTTCGTGTTCATGGACATGGACACCTACGAGCAGACCCCGGTCGGCCCCGAGGTCGTCGGCGACGCCGCCAAGTTCCTGCTCGAGGGCTTCGACGCGCTCGTGGCCGTCTACGAGGGCAACCCGCTGTACATCGAGCTCCCGGCCGCCGTCGAGCTGGTCGTCGAGTACACCGAGCCCGGCCTGCAGGGTGACCGTTCCACCGGCGGCACCAAGCCGGCCCGCCTGGAGACCGGCGCCGAGATCGGCGTCCCGCTGTTCATCACCACCGGTGAGAAGATCAAGGTCGACACCCGCACCGGCGAGTACCTCGGCCGGGTGAACTCCTAACCGTGTCCAGCGCCCGCAACAAGGCCCGTACCCGCGCCTTCCAGATCCTCTTCGAGGCCGACCACCGCGACGTGCCCGTGGTCGAGGTCCTCGCCGACTGGATGCGCCGCGCGCGCACGCCGGACGAGGGGACGCCCCAGGTCGGCGAGTACACGGTGCAGCTGGTCGAGGGCTACAACAAGCACGCCGCCCGGATCGACGACCTGATCTCGACCTACGCGGTGGGTTGGGAGCTCGACCGGATGCCCATGGTGGACCGCAACGTGCTGCGCCTGGGCGCGTACGAGCTGGTCTGGGAGGACGACGTCCCCGACGCGGTGGTGCTGGACGAGTTCGTGGAGATCGCCAAGGAGTACTCCACCGACGAGTCGCCCGCGTTCGTCAACGGCCTGCTGGCCCGACTCAAGGAGCTCAAGCCCTCGCTGCGCGCCGCGCGCGACTGAGCGACACGGCTTCTGGGCCCGGCGTCCCGCCTCGCGGGAGCCGGGCCTCTGTCGTCCCTCCCGGCATCACGGATGGTGACAGTGCTGTGACACACGGTGCGCATGTGATCGGGGTGATCGGGGAGGTAACGGACGTACCGCCCACTCCCCGTCAACGGAGGCTCCGATGAAGCAGTCCCGCGACCTCGCTCCGGCAGCCGCGACCACCTGGCCCACCCCCGCGCACCTCGAACTCATCACCGACGGCGAGGAGTTCGCGATGCTGCGGGAGCTCGGCGAGACCCGGCACCTGGACTTCGGCGAGTACCTGCGCTGGATCTCCGACTACCTGGACCACTGCCGCCGCGCCGGCAAGGTCGTCTTCGCCCGCGCGCTCAGCTGGAGCGAGGACGCCTCCTGGGTCCAGTGGGAGGGCGAGCCGCTGCGCGAGCTGCTCTACCGGGCCCGCGAGGCCCGCGAGCGCGACGCCGTCCACGGCATCCTGGAGCAGCTGCTGGAGGAGACCGTGGAGGCCGCCGAGAACGGCGGCTTCCCGGTGGAGCTGCTGCGCCCGGCCTACGAGGACGGAGCCCGCGAGCTGCGCCGGGTGCTGGTCGGAGCCGGCCCCGGCAGCTACCGGGTGCTGGCCGTGCTCTGCCCGCCCGAGGGGCCCGTCGAGGCGTGGGCGGACCTGACCATGGACGCGGACGGGGTGCTGGTCGTCGAGGAGGAGTGCCTCGACCTGCTCTGCTCGCTGCTGTGCACCGGTCACGCGCTGGGCCTGCCGGGCGGACTGCTGCTCGCCGGCGAGCGGACCGGCGCGGGAGAGGTCCGCTGGGGTTGGTCCTTCGACGGCAGCAGGCTGACGCCCCGTCACGCCAGCGACGTGGCCCTGGACCTGACCGCCCGGGGTGCCGCCCTGCTCGCGGCGGCCGCCCCCGACGCGGTCTCCGCGCCGGGCTACTCGCTGACGGGCGTCCGGCTGGAGGAGTAGGCGCGGCGCGTGCCGACGCCGCGTCAGGTCGCCGTTCCGGCAGGGTAGGTGAGGACCCCGTCCACCACCCGGACGTGCTCGTTCAGCACCGCCGGGCGGGTGGAGGCCGGTGAGAGGATGTCGACGACCTCGGCGCCGGCGACGATCAGCGCGTCGGTGATCAGACGGCGGTGGCAGCGCCAGGGCACCGCCTCGCTGCACATGACGGCCGGACGCCCCTCGTCGGCGAGGGCCAGCAGATCCGCCAGGCCCTCGCGGAACTCGTCGCTCGCCATGTGGTCGGCGTAGTCGCGGAAGGCCTTGACCCGCCAGGCGGTGTTGACGCTGGGCGCCCCCGCCGGGGTGTGCCGCCGCCCGCCCAGCTTCGGCGCCCAGCGGTACCCGATGTCCGGGGGGAGCGCCGCGCGGATCGCGTCCTGGTTCCACTGCGGGTGCTTCCGCGAGGACGGGAAGGCGCGGACGTCCACCAGATGGGTGACCGCGTTCCTGCGGAGCATCTCCAGCACCTCGTCGAAGTCCCGGTCGGAGTGCCCGAGGGTGTGGACGAGCCGGCTCATCCCGCCGCGCGGGCGGAGCGGACGAAGACGCGGCCGTCGTCGACCCGGACGTCCCAGCGCGGGGCGGCCACCGCCGCGGGGCCGCGGACCACGGCGCCGTCCGTCAGCCGGAACGTGCTGCCGTGCCAGGGGCACCGGATGCACCCCGGTTCGGCGAGCTTGCCCTCGTCGAGGGGGCCGCCGGCGTGGGGGCAGGTCGCCGACAGCGCGCAGAGCTCGCCCTTGTGCCGGACCAGCAGCACGGGGACGCCGCCCGCCGTCACCCGCAGCGGGCTGTCGTCGGACACCGCGGACAGCGGCGCGACCTCGGTCCACTCGGTGACGGGCTCCTGGAAGGCGGTGCGGTTGACGCCGACGCCCAGCACGAAGGACAGGTGGCCGCCCAGGTAGGCGGAGCCCAGCGTGCAGCCCACGCCCAGCGCGCTCAGCGCGACCCCGGTCCCGCGCCGCCCCCTGCGGCGGGCCAGCCAGGAGGCCGCCTGCAGGGTGGAGGCCGTGGCATTGGCCACCGCGTGGACGAAGCCGATCCGCCGCGCGGCGCCGTAGCTGCTGGACCAGTCCGACGCACCGGAGAGCGCCGTCGGCACCGCGGCCAGCAGTCCGACGCCGACGAGCCGGCGTGCCGTCCGCGCCCCGGCCCGGCCGCCGGCGACGTCCACGACGCTCGCCATCACCCAGGCCCCGATGGGCAGATCGGTCAGCACGGGATGCAGTGGATGGCCCAACCAGGTGCCCGACAGGGCGTTGCGGACCTCGGTCTGGCTGGTCACCCGGGACACCCAGCCGGAGAGCTTGCCGCAGACACCGTCGAGGAGGTGCTGCTCCCCGATCTCCTGGACCACCTGCTGCATGACGGTCACTCCTCGTTGCTGTCCGATCGCTGACGGACATTCAGGGCGTTTCGGACTCACCGTGCCACACGGCCGTGCGGGCAGCCATCCGGAACGCCCGCAGGCCCGCCCCCCGGACGGGGACGGGCCTGCGGGCCTCGCGGGGTTTCGGGCGGTCAGGCCCCGGCCCCCTGCGCGGGCTTGGGCAGCAGCTGCACGGTGGCGGCGAGGACCAGTTCGAGGACCGTCAGGGCGACCAGTCCGGCCTGGAAGCCGGAGCCGACGGAACCGGCGCCGTAGAAGAGGATGCCGATCAGGGCCACCCCCAGGGCGCCGCCGACCTGCTGCACGGTCGCCACGCTGCCGGAGGCGGAGCCGACCAGGTGGGCGGGGACGCCCACAAGCACCGAGGTGGTCAGGGGGGCGATCACCAGGCCCATGCCCAGGCCGTCCAGCACGAGGGCCGGGACGAGCCAGGCGGTCCCGGGCGCACCGGAGTTGACGGTCAGCCAGAGACCGGCCAGACCCAGGGCCATCAGCACCGCGCCCAGCGTGACGGCCTGGTGGCCCAGCCGCGCCGCCACCCGGTCCGCGCAGAGGGAGGTGGCCAGGTAGCCGACGCCCAGCGCGGTGAAGACCAGGCCCGAGCCCAGCGCGTCGAGACCGCGGCCCTGCTGCAGGTAGACGGCCAGGATCAGGAAGAACGACGCCTGCCCCAGCCAGAAGGCGAGTTGGGCCAGCATCCCGGCGCTGAACGCGCGGGCCCGGAACAGGTGCGGGTGGACCAGCGGGGAGCCGTCACGGCCCGCCAGCCGCACCTGGTGCCGGGCCAGCGCGGCCCACAGCAGCGCCGAGGCGCCCAGGCAGATCCAGGTCCACAGCGGCCAGCCGCTCGACCGCCCCTGGATCAGCGGCAGGGCCAGCGTCACCAGGGCCGCCGTCACCAGCACCACGCCCAGCAGGTCGAGCGACGGGCGCTGCGGCGCGCGGGACTCGGGCACGGCGCGCGGCACCAGGAGCAGGGTGACCAGGCCGACGGGCACGTTGATGAGGAAGCAGGCCCGCCAGTCGGTGCCGAACAGGTCCGCCCGGATCAGCAGGCCGCCGATGAGCTGGCCGAGTACCGCGCCCAGTCCCATGGTCAGCGCGTACTGGGCGAAGGCCCGCGCCTGGGCGGCGCCGTGGAAGCTGGTCCGTAGCAGGGCCAGGACCTGAGGGCCCATCAGCGCCGCGCCCAGCCCCTGGACCACGCGGGCGGCGATCAGGAAGGCCGGACCGGTGGCCAGGCCGCAGGCCGCGGAGGCCGCGGTGAACAGGCCCAGGCCCAGCGAGAACATCCGGCGCCGGCCGAGCAGGTCGCCCAGCCGCCCGGCGGTGATCAGCCCGCCGGCCAGGGCGAGGGAGTAGCCGGCCATCACCCACTGGATGGCCGAGGCCCCGGCGTGCAGGTCGCGCTGGACCGAGGGGATGGCCACATTGACGATGAAGAAGTCGAGCGCGGACATGAAGGTGGCGACGAGCACGACCGGCAGCAGGCCCCGCGGGGCGGGCTGCTCGGCGGCAGCGGTGCCGACGGCGCCGGGGACGGCGGCCGGGGCCTTGGTGGTGGACATGCTGGGGCTCCTTGGTGCTGCGGGGTGAGCGGTGGTGACGGGGCGGGCTGCGGGGTGAGCGGTGGTGACGGGGCGGGCTGCGGGGTGAGCGGTGGTGACGGGGCGGGGCTGTTGTGTGCGGTGGGGACGGGGCGCCGGTCGGCGGCCGCGGCGCGCGGCCGCCGGCGGTGCCGGGATGCTCAGACGGCGGGCACCCGGTCGAGGAAGCCGAGCACGGTGGCGATCCGGCCCTCCTCGTCCGCGGCGAGCACGTCGAAGCCGAGGACCAGCGGCTCCTCGCCCGCCGGGCCCAACTCCCAGGTGAAGCGGGCGATGTGGTGGTGCGCGTCGACCGGGCCGGCCAGCCGGAAGACGAAGCCCGGGAACTCGCCCTGCACGGCGGCCAGGGTGGCGTCGATCGCGTCGCGGCCGCGGGCCTCGACCAGCGGGTCGGTGTAGCTGCCGTCCTCCGCCCAGGTCTCGTCGATCAGCTTGCGGCGGGCGGCGGGGTCGGTCTCGTTCCAGGCGGCGAGGTAGCGCTCGGCGAGGTCCTGCAGGTTGTGCGACATGGTGTCCTCCGTGGTCCGGGTGGTCTCTTCGTGACCGGTTGTCCTTGCAGGTCAAGAAGTTACGGAGGAGCGGGGACGAGGGAATCTGTCGTCCTTAGGTACCGCCGGCGCGGGATTGTCGGCAGGTGTAGGTAGGGTGCGGAGCATGCTGCTGTACGGACGGGGGCGGGAGCAGGCGGCCATCGGCCGGTTGCTGGCATCGGCACGCGAGGGGACGAGCGGGGTCCTGGTGCTCCGCGGCGATCCGGGGATCGGCAAGACGGCGCTGCTCGACCATGCCGTGGCGGAGGCGGAGGGGTTCCGGGTACTGCGCGCGTCCGGCGTCGAGTCGGAGGCGCGGCTCTCCTTCGCCACGCTGACGCAGCTGCTGGCCCCGGTGCTGGACCGGTCCGCCGCGCTGCCCGGCCCGCAACGGGCGGCGCTGGAACGGGCGTTGGGGCTCGCGGAGGGCCCCGTCGGCGGCGGCGACCGGCTGCTGGTCGGCCTCGCCGTGCTGACGCTGCTCGGCGACATGGCCGAGGAGCGGCCCGTCCTGTGCGTCGTGGACGACGTGCAGTGGGCGGACCACAGCTCGGCCGAGGCACTGCAGTTGGCGGCGCGGCGCCTGGGTGCGGAGCGGGTGGCGCTGCTGCTCGCGGCCCGCCCCGAGGGTGCGGAGCTGCCCGGCCTGCCCGAGTTGCGCGTCGAGCCGCTGACGGCCGCGGCCGCGGCCGAGCTGCTGACGGCCGTCGCCCCCGAACTCGGCGGGGCGGAACGGGTGTTGGCCGAGGCCCAGGGCAATCCGCTGGCACTGGTGGAACTGCCGAAGAGCCGTGCGACGGAGACGGGCGACCTCGCCCTGCCGCCGGCCGGACGCCTCCGGGTCGCCTACCACGGCCAGGTCAGCCGTCTCCCCGGGGCAACTCAGCGGTGGCTGCTGCTGGCCGCGCTGGAGGAGACCGGTGCGCTGGACGTGCTGCTGCGGGCGGCCGGGGAGTGCGGTCTGACCGTCGCGGACCTGGCCCCGGCGGAGGCCGCGGGGCTGGTGCGGGTGGACCTGACGGCAGGGGAGCTGACCTTCCGCCACCCGCTGCTGCGCTCCGCGCTGGTGGACCGTGCCCCGCTGGCCGACCGGCTGGCGGCGCACGCCGCCCTGGCCGAGGCGCTGGGGCCGGAGGCC